>JBCAZO010000684.1:0-501 GCA_038532975.1 Pseudomonadota bacterium | reverse complement strand
AGGACGCGCCGTGTGACTACGTGAACGGGAACAGTTTTGCGGGTGGTGCGCCGGTTAAAGAAAGTTAAGCAGTGCCAGCGACGGACCGGGGGACGTTGCCTCTGCGGTATGGATGGGCGCGATTTATCCCTGACAACGCCGTCCACCAGCCATTCGTTGCGCATGCGGCAGACAAAGCGACGGCCCATCGGGCCGGTCCGTCGCTGGCACGGCGGCCTGCGGCCTTGATTCCGTGCCTTTGCTGAGATGAACAAAGGTTTAGGGAGAGCTCGTCGGTGACCTATGAGCGCGCCAAAAGCATCAGCACACTCCCCTACGGCAACACCCCCAACCACACCCAGGCCGTCAGAATGGTCAGCGCCGTGCCCACCAACACCGCCGTTGCGGCCACGCGCATGGCGCGGCCATACATGCTGGCGAAGATATAGGCGTTCACCCCCGGCGCCATCGCCGCCGTCAGTACCGCCGAGCGCGTCGCATCGACCGGCAGTGACACCATCA
>JBCAZO010000683.1:0-501 GCA_038532975.1 Pseudomonadota bacterium | reverse complement strand
CGCGAGGACGACGAGCGTATCCCGATGGACGTCAAAGCCGGCGACCGGATCCTGTTCGGAAAATGGTCCGGCTTAGAGATCAAACTCGATGGCGAAGACCTTCTGATCATGAAGGAGAGCGACATTCTCGGCGTGATCGCCTGAGTCCGAAACCTCTCACATCAACCTCAGTCTCAGGAATTCACATCATGCCCGCAAAGGAAGTTCGATTCAGTACCGACGCCCGCGATCGCATGCTTAAAGGCATCGACACGTTGGCCAACGCCGTAAAGATCACCCTCGGCCCCAAGGGCCGAAACGTCATTCTCGATAAATCCTGGGGTGCGCCGCGCATCACCAAGGACGGTGTGACCGTCGCCAAGGAGATCGAGCTGTCGGACCATTTCGAGAATATGGGCGCCCAGATGGTCAAAGAGGTCGCGCAGCGCACGAACGACGAGGCTGGCGACGGTCACACCGTCCTTGGTGATGCGCGGCGCACCCCAGGATTTATCGAGAATG
>JBCAZO010000682.1:0-503 GCA_038532975.1 Pseudomonadota bacterium | reverse complement strand
GCGGACTCATTTTGGTTCAAATTATGAGGGCAAACATTCCATGCTTCATAATATGAAGGCGGACATATCATGCTTCATTTTATGATATCAGTCACATATTGGATCATATTATGAGGGCAGACATACCATGCTTCATATTATGAGAGCGGACACATTATAGTTCATATCATGAGGGCGGACATACCATGCTTCATATCATGACAGCGGACACATTATATTTCATATTATGAGGGCGGACACCTTTTGGTTCATATTATGAGGGCGGACTTACCATGCTTCATATTATGAGAGCGGACACATCATGTTCCAGATTATGAGGGCGGACATACCATGCTTTATAATATGAGAGCGGACTCATTTTGGTTCATATTATGAGGGCAAACATTCCATGCTTCATAATACGAAGGCGGACATACCATGCTTCATTTTATGAGATCAGTCACATATTGGATCATATTATGAGGGCAGACATACCATGCTTCAAATTATGAGAGCGGACACAT
>JBCAZO010000681.1:0-504 GCA_038532975.1 Pseudomonadota bacterium | reverse complement strand
GGCGACTGTAGTTCCAAACCTGCCTGATAGGCCGTCTCCAACAAACCCGCACGACGCGCGTCCGAGCCCATGCTGCCGTGCAGAATCTCGATCCTTGTGTTCTTCATGCCGAAATAACCCAGCGTGCCCCGGTCCCAGATACGGTTGAGCGCACCAGGGTAGCCGTGCGGCGCCATGGATTGCGGCGAGGCCCCGGCGGGGATCAGCATCACGCAGGACCGTGGGCGCTGCAACGAGCTGTAGGGGTCATCGACGTCATCATACGCCCAACCGTAGGTCCACACCCGGTCGACCCAGCCCTTCAGCATCGCGGGCATGCCCCACCAGAACAGCGGGAAGACCATACACAGCGCATCGCAACGCTCGATCCGGGCCTGTTCTTTCAGAACATCTGCAGGTGGTGGGTTGTCTGCATCGACGGGGATGTCGTCCATTGACCAGATCGGGCTGAAGCCTTCGGCATGCAGGTCGCCGACCTCAGATGTATGCCCCGCACTCTCGGCA
>JBCAZO010000680.1:0-504 GCA_038532975.1 Pseudomonadota bacterium | reverse complement strand
CGCCCTCATAATATGAACCGAAATGTGTCCGCCCTCATAATATGAAGCATGATATGCCTGCCCTCATAATATGAACCAAAATGTGTCCGCCCTCATTAAATGAAGCATGGTATGTCTGCCCTCATAATATGAACCATGATGTGTCCGCTCTCATAAAATGAAGCATGGTATGTCTGCCCTCATAATATAAACCATAATGTGACTGCCCTCATAATAAGAAGCATGGTATTTCTGTCCTCATAATATGAAACATGATGTGTCTGCCCTCATAATAAGAAGCATGGTATGTCCGCCCTCATAATATGAAGCATGGTATGTCTGCCCTCATGATATGAACCATATTGTGTGTGCTCTAATAATATAAAGCATGGTATGTCTGCTCTCATATTATGAACCATAATGTGTCCGCTCTCATAGTATGAATCATGGTATGTCCGCCCTCATAATATGAACCAAAATATGTCCGCCCTCATAATATGAACCATGATGTGTCCGCTCTCATAA
>JBCAZO010000679.1:0-507 GCA_038532975.1 Pseudomonadota bacterium | reverse complement strand
CCCAGATCTTCGCGGATTTCCGTGCGTTCCATCGCCAAGCTGCCCCCCTTTACTCAATCACTAACAGGACGTTAATAGCAGGTCTGGTGCGATGCACAACTGATGGGTCGAAACGGAAACGGGCCGCCCAAAGGCGGCCCGTCTGGATTTGCTCGCAAGGCGCGCAGCTCACATCTTGCAGTCGGCCACATACGGGTTGACGTGGTCTTCCACGGCCACTCCGACCAATTTGTTTGTGAAGACGTCGCCATCCTGTACGACCTCGCGGACATAGATGTCCTGGATCGGGTGGTGGTTGGCCGAGAACTTGAAGTCTCCGCGCACGGCGGCGAAGTCAGCGGCGCGGATGGCATCGCGGAATGCGTCCTTATCCGAAGGCTTGGCCGTTTTCAGAGCCGAGATCAGCAGGTTCGCGGTGTCGAAGCCCTGTGAGGCATAGAGCGATGGGATGCGTCCGTACTCGGCCTTGAAGGTCTCGACGAACCCCTGGTTCGCGGCGTTGTCCAG
>JBCAZO010000678.1:0-514 GCA_038532975.1 Pseudomonadota bacterium | reverse complement strand
GCATGGTATGTCTGCCCTCATAATATGAACCATAATGTGTCTGCCCTCATTATATGAAGCTTGATATGTCCGCCCTCATAATATGAACCATGATGTGTCCGCTCTCATGATATGAAGTATTGTATGTCCGCCCTTATAATATGAACCATAATGTGTCAGCTCTCATGATATGAAGCATGGTATGTCTGCCCTCATGATATGAAGCATGGTATGCCTGCCCTCATAATATGAAGCATGGAATTTCTGCCCTCATAATATGAACGAAAATGTGTTCGCTCTCATATTATGAAGCATGGTATGTCCGCCCTCATAATATGAACCATGATGTGTCCGCCCTCATAATATGAACCAAGATATGTCAACTCTCATATTATGAACCATGATGAGTCCGCTCTCATAATATGAAGCATGGTATGTCCGCCCTCATATTATGAACCAAAATGTGTCCGCTTCCATAATATGAAGCATGGTATGTCTGCCCTCATAATATGAACCATAATGTGTCCGCTCTCAT
>JBCAZO010000677.1:0-514 GCA_038532975.1 Pseudomonadota bacterium | reverse complement strand
CAGACACATTTTGGTTCATATCATGAGGGCGGATATACCATGCTTCATAATATTAGGGCAGACACCTTATGGTTCATATTATAAGGGCAGACACATTATGGTTCATATTATGAGGGCAGACATACCAAATATGAGGGCAGACATACCATGCTTCAAATTATGAGAGCGGACACCTTGTGGTTCATATAATGAGGGCGGACATACCATGCTTCATATTATGAGGGCAGACATACCATGCTTCATATCATGAGATCGAACACATTGTGGATCATATTATGAGGGCAGACATAAAATGCTTCATATTATGAGAGCGGACACATTATGGTTCATATCTTTAGGGCGGACACATTTTGGTTCATAATATGAGAACGGACACATTTTGGTTCATATTATGAGGGCAGAAATTCCATGCTTCATATTATGAGGGCGGACATAATATGCTTCATATCATGAGATCGGACACATTTTGGATCATATTATGAGGGCAGACATACCATGCTTCATATTATGAGAG
>JBCAZO010000676.1:0-519 GCA_038532975.1 Pseudomonadota bacterium | reverse complement strand
GAGAGTTGTGCGCCCCACAGAGAAATTCATTTAGCGTCCCGATCCTTCCATCCACCAAAACAAAAGGCCCCGCAAATCATGCGAGGCCTTTCAAAATTCTTAGCTCAGAGAAGCTTACTCTTCAGCGTCCTCATACTCCGCCAGACGCGCCTTATCAGCCGCACCTTTGGCATCCACGTCGCGATCCACAAATTCGATGATCGCCATTGGGGCCATGTCACCATAGCGGAAGCCCGCTTTCATGATGCGGATGTAGCCACCCTGGCGTTCGGCATAGCGTGGGCCCAGAACCTCAAAGAGCTTGGCGACGTGCATGTCTTGCTTCAGCTGGGCAGCAGCCTGACGGCGGGCGTGTAAATCGCCGCGCTTGCCCAGCGTGACCAGCTTTTCCACAATCCGGCGCAGTTCTTTGGCCTTTGGCAATGTTGTCTTGATCTGCTCATGTTCGATGAGCGAGCCGGCCATATTCGCGAACAGCGCCTTGCGGTGCTCATGTGTGCGGTTCAGGCGGCGGTAACC
>JBCAZO010000675.1:0-519 GCA_038532975.1 Pseudomonadota bacterium | reverse complement strand
CGAACCAATTGTTCGCGCATGTTGAGGCGTCGGATGAAGTGTGTCGGGATGCCAATATGCGCAAGCCGCGTAAAAACATGCTCGCTGATGCGGTTATTGATCACGCCTTTGCCGTTGATCGTGCCTTGTTTCTCCGCATTGAAAGCGGTCGCGTCATCTTTGAAATATTGAATGATCGTGCCGGGCTCAGGACCCTCATACAGGATCTTGGCCTTGCCTTCGTAAATCTGGCGGCGACGAGACATGTATGGAACTCCCACTCCAGCGATGGTGCCCGGGGGCGGAATCGAACCACCGACACGCGGATTTTCAATCCGCTGCTCTACCCCTGAGCTACCCGGGCATTCGCTGCGGCGACATCTATAGCGCAGTGCGCTTGAGACGGCGAGCCAATGAAGGCGGCGCTATGGCGAAGCTGGAAGCGGTTGGCAAGAGGTTTTGCATGCCCTGTGCCGACTGTTTTGCCCGCATCGTTAGAAATCATCATTCAGATCGCTGTCCATTCCGCGTGCGGCGATT
>JBCAZO010000674.1:0-520 GCA_038532975.1 Pseudomonadota bacterium | reverse complement strand
TGAGGGCGGACATACCATGCTTCATATCATGAGACCGGACACATTTTGGTTCATATTATGAGGGCAAACAATACATGTTTCATATTATGAGGGCGGACATACCATGCTTCATATTATGAGATCGGTCACATTTTGGATTACATCATGAGGGCGGACATACCATGCTTCATATTATTAGATCGGACACATTTTGGTCCATATTATGATGGCAGACATACCATGCTTCATATTATGAGAGCAGACACATTATGGTTCATATTATGAGAGCGGACACATTTTGGTTCATATGATGAGGGCGGACCTACCATGCTCCATATTATGAGAGCGGACACATTTTGGTTCATATGACGAGGGCGGACATACCATGATTCATATTATGAGAGCGGACACATTATGGTTCATATTATGAGGGCAGTCATACCATGCTTCATATTATGAGGGCAGACATACCATGCTTCATATTATGAGAGCGGATACATTATGGTTCATATTATGAGGGCGGACATACCATGCTTCATAT
>JBCAZO010000673.1:0-523 GCA_038532975.1 Pseudomonadota bacterium | reverse complement strand
CCCATCGGCGTGGTGGGTGCTGTGCTGCCTTGGAACTTCCCGATCCTGATGCTGGCGTGGAAAATTGGCCCGGCGCTGGCGGCGGGCTGTTCGGTGATCGTGAAACCTGCGGAGCAGACCAGCATGACCGCGCTCCGCGTCGCCGAACTGGCGCATGAGGCTGGCATCCCGCGCGGCGTGTTGCAGGTGTTGCCGGGCGATGGCCCCTCGGTGGGTGAGCCTTTGGGGATGCACCCGGACGTGGACATGATTAGCTTCACCGGGTCCACGGAAACCGGGCGGCGCTTTCTGCGCTACGCGGCGGACTCGAACCTCAAGAAGGTCGTGCTGGAATGCGGCGGCAAGAACCCGGCGGTGGTTCTAGAGGATGCCGAAAACCTCGATCATGTGGCTGAACATGTGGTCAATGCCGCCTTCTGGAATATGGGCGAGAACTGTTCCGCCGCCTCGCGGCTGATTGTGCACAAGGCGGTTAAAGAGCCGTTGATGGAGCACATCGTGGCGCGGATGCGGGACTGGAAAA
>JBCAZO010000672.1:0-526 GCA_038532975.1 Pseudomonadota bacterium | reverse complement strand
TCCATCTCCAGCACGATGTCGTAGGGCACTTTCGCCTCGGCCAGCAGCACGTTCATGTGGCCGGGCAGGCGGCCTGCGACCGGGTGGATTGCGAAGCGCACGGTCTTGCCAGCGGCGCGCAGCTTTCGGGTCAACTCGCTGACCGAACCCTGCGCCTGCGCTACTGCCATGCCATAGCCAGGAACGATCACAACGCTATCCGCGTCGTTCAGGGTCGAGGCCACTGCATCTGCCGTCGCCTCGATCATCTCGCCTTCCGGGCCTTCGCCCGAGGCCTGCGCCTCGCCGCCCCAACCGCCGAGGATCACGCTGATGAACGAGCGGTTCATGCCCTTACACATGATGTAGGACAGGATCGCACCCGAGGATCCAACCAGCGCGCCGGTGATGATCAGGGCGAAATTGCCAAGCGTGAAGCCAAGCGCCGCTGCGGCCCATCCAGAGTATGAGTTGAGCATTGAGACAACGACCGGCATGTCCGCGCCGCCGATTGGGATAATCAGTGTGATCCCGAGCACAGGGCAAG
>JBCAZO010000671.1:0-526 GCA_038532975.1 Pseudomonadota bacterium | reverse complement strand
GATTGAGCCCGAGATCACGGCACAGGCCTGCCACTGATGGATAGCCTGCGCTTAGGATCTTCAGGTTAGCACCAAAGATTGACCTTATAGCTGCTGGGTTGCGCGCAGTCCGGTTCTTTCTTGCATCTGTTTTGTCGAACACTTGGCGTTACCGAGATAAGAGATCCGTGAGTGGCCCTAATAATAGGGCCTTCTGCGAGTTTTTGGAGAAAAACATCAAAACCGCATGTTTTTGATGCTAACTAGCGTCAATCTTGGGAAAAGTTGACACAAATACCCTGGGGATATCCTCAAATATGCGGGTGTACGAAGTCGAGGTGTCACCTATCCTAACAGGCATAGGGTTGCGGATATGGGGAAGATATGTACGGCGTTGTATTGTGGAGCGATTCCAAGTGTGATCGGGCTTTGATCTGGTGTGAAGACCATGGAAAACTTGCGTTTTTTAACGGACAAAAAGACCGGCCAGACACTTTAGAGGCGATTGAGTCAGGAGACCTGGTCAAGCTGGAAATTGAAGAAACAC
>JBCAZO010000670.1:0-526 GCA_038532975.1 Pseudomonadota bacterium | reverse complement strand
AGCTGAGCTATACCCCTAAGGCCGAAGCTTCGAATACGCCACGGCGGGTTTGGAATCAAGCATCCTTTGCCCAAACCCGCCGCGATTTTGTGAGTGGTGGTTTACAGCCTCAAATTAAAGCGACGGCCATTATGCCTAATCCGATTAACACGGGCATGAATACAATTGATCTTACAACAGGAAGGCCCGACACGTAGATCGGGAAATAAAACAGACGCGCCAAGACATAGAGCGTGGCCCCGAACTGTGCCATTGCGAGATCTGCGTCTTCTTGAACCAAGGAAAGGATTGCCAGGCCCAGAAAGATGGGGAGCGTTTCGGAAAAATTCATGGCGGCTTTCTTTGCCCGCTCATAGTAAACGCTCTGTTCAGGAAGATTATCCCTTGGCCCCATATAAGCGCTTGGCCCGACCCGAGCGAATAAGATCATTCCGGTTGAAAACACATAGAATAGGTACACGGCGAAACACGCTAGAATCCAAAAAACCATAGTCTTCTCCTTGTCCGGTTCCAAAGTTGAGTTAAG
>JBCAZO010000669.1:0-502 GCA_038532975.1 Pseudomonadota bacterium | reverse complement strand
AAGGAAGGATGAATTCTGAAGCGTATCGGGGAATTCTTCAGAAATGTCTTTCGAAGTCGGTTGAAAATTTGAACCTTCCTGGTGATTGGCTTGGCCATTCCAATATGTCCAATTCCCTCTCTTTAAACCATGCACGAGTTGCTTTAGCCGTGTGCTTGGGGTCGTTGTCTTGTTGGAATATCCAATCTCCAGGAAGGTTCAAATTTTCAACCGACTTCGAAAGACATTTCTGAAGAATTCCCCGATACGCTTCAGAATTCATCCTTCCTTCTATGATTGTCAATTCCCCAACGCCTGCTGAAGAGAAACAACCCCAAATCATTATGCTCCCACCTCCGAACTTCACTGTTGGGATGGTATTCTTTGGGTCATACGCAGAGTTTTTCTGTCTCCAAACACGACTGACACCGTTCCGACCAAACAACTCAATTTTAGTCTCATCTGACTATAATATCTTTTCCCAAAAGCTTGAAGGTTGCTAAAGATCATTTGAATAGAGCGG
>JBCAZO010000668.1:0-536 GCA_038532975.1 Pseudomonadota bacterium | reverse complement strand
ATTTTGGTTCATATTATGAGGGCGGACATACCATGTTTCATATTATGAGAGCGGACACATTATGGTTCATATTATGAGGGCGGACACATTATGGTTCATACTATAAGGGCGGACATACCATGCTTCATTTTATGAGAGCGGACACATTATGGTTCATATTATGAGGGCAGACATACCATGCTTCATATCATGAGACCAGACACATAATTGTTCATATTATGAGGGCGGACATACCATGCTTCATATGATCAGAGCGGACACATTTTGGTTCATATTATGAGGGCGGACACATTTTGGTTCATATTATGAGGGCGGACATACCATGCTTCATATAATGAGGGCAGACATACCATGCTTCAAATTATGAGGGCGGACACATTATGGTTCATATTATGAGGGCAGACACATCATGTTTCATATTATGAGGGCAAAAATACCATGCTTCTTATTATGAGGGCAGACACATTATGGTTCATATTATGAGGGCAGACATACCATGCTTCATATTATGAGGGCGGACACATTATGGTTCATAT
>JBCAZO010000667.1:0-552 GCA_038532975.1 Pseudomonadota bacterium | reverse complement strand
ATGTGTCCGCTCTCATAATATGAAGCATGGTATGTCTGCCCTCATAATATGAACCATAATGTGTCCGCTCTCATAATATGAAGCATGGTATGTCCGCCCTCATAATATGAACCAAAATATGTCCGGACTCATAATATGATCCATGATGTGTCTGTTCTCATAATATGAAGCATGGTATGTCCGCCCTCATAATATGAACCAAAATGTGTCCGCCCTCATAATAAGAACCATAATATGTCCGCTCTCATAATATGAAGCATGGTATGTCCGCCCTCTTAATATGAACCAAAATATGTCCGGACTCATAATATGAACCATGATGTGTCCGCTCTCATAATATGAAGCATGGTATGTCTGCCCTCATAATATGAACCATAATGTGTCCGCTCTCATGATATGAAGCATGGTATGAACGCCCTCATAATATCAACCATAATGTGTCCGCTCTCATAATATGAAGCATGGTATGTCTGCCCTCATAAAATGAACCATAATGTGTCCGCTCTCATAATATAAAGCATGGTATGTCCGCCCTCATAATATGAACCATAA
>JBCAZO010000666.1:0-555 GCA_038532975.1 Pseudomonadota bacterium | reverse complement strand
CCGCCACTTCCGCCTTCTTCTCGCCCACCAGCGCGCGAAGCCGCTCAAACTCGGCCTCATCCCCCTTGGCTTTGGCCGCGCCCACCTCCTTGGCCGCCTTGTTCTGATCGGCCTGCGCGGTCTCGGCGGCCAGGATTTTGGCCCGCCGCGCCTCATCAACCTTCAGGATATCATCTGACGCCCCTGACACCCCGCGCCGCGCCATGGCCGCGTCAAAGGCTTCGGGGTTTTCGCGAATGGCACGAATGTCATGCATCGGTCAGGTCCTTGGTTTGTTTGTGAATCGTCTGGCACCTGATAAACAACTATCGCAAGGATGTAACCAGCCGATTATCGCCAACCCCGCCAAGTCCACCGACGTGATACCGACGCAATACCGACGCGCCTTTCCGCCTTGCAAATGTGCGGCACCAGACATAGGTTCCCGCCAATTCGCGGGGGCGCCCGCGGCCCCCGAATAAGGATAATTTTCGCATGGAAGCTTTCGCCCAGTTTGTCCCGCTCATCATGATCGCGAAGATCAGGATGAGCGGGACAAACTGGGCGAAAGCTTCC
>JBCAZO010000665.1:0-558 GCA_038532975.1 Pseudomonadota bacterium | reverse complement strand
TTTTCGTCCAACCGATGTCGAAACGAAGAAAGCTATGGGAGCTGATTGCTGACATGCTGCGACGGTAGTCTGGATGGGCAATTTTGGAAACCTGCCATTCAGCAAACGGCAGAAAAGTCCGCACAGCCGCCATTGATACATAAGCATCAAAGCTCTTAGCAGAGCTCACTTTACTACCTCATTCACCTCGCCCAGGGCACGGGACCAAGGGGTGCAGCCCCGCCGTGCCAGCGACGGACCGGACTGTCATGCCGGAGGCATGCCCACTACAGTCGGCGCACCTCTGGTGCGACGGGCCGTCGCTTTGTTGACGTCAGCGGGACGAAAATTTGATAGAATGACTTAGCTGGCGTAAAGCGCGCCGATCACAGTTGGGTGGCGCCACCCCCGGTCCGTCGCTGGCACGGCTTGGCGCGACCACGTCATCCCCGACTTGATCGGGGATCTCTTGGGCAAGATGTCCTTGGATCAGGCCAGAGAAAGACGTGAGTATAACACCACGCCCACAGCCCGTTTTCTTTTCAAGAAAACGCCCCGGACTCTTTAAAAGGGTCCGGG
>JBCAZO010000664.1:0-559 GCA_038532975.1 Pseudomonadota bacterium | reverse complement strand
GTCTCTGCCGGGGTGAGGCCGCGAGCGCTAAGATTGCCCATGCCCTTTGAGCCAAAAGCTGCCTCCGTTCACCTCACCAAAGGCACGGAATCAAGGCGCGATAAGCGCCGCCGTGCCAGCGACGGACCGGCCCGATGGGCCGTCGCTTGGGTTGGCGTGAGCGCAACGAATATTTGTCAGACAGACTTGGCCAAGATAAACGGCAAGGAACAAAGTTGGGATGCGACGTCCCCCGGTCCGTCGCTGGCACAGCTCAATTCAACGCTCGCTTCGTTCCGCCAACTCGCAAATGATATGTTCCTCGCTCAGCCACAAACCGCCTCTGCTGCAATCACCAAAAAAATCCCCCGCAAATCTTGCCCAAACTTCAAGGCAAACCCTTACCAACCGGAAAATTCACCGCGCGCCCCGTTAACCCGTGCCTTTTACCGACCTCGCACCGACGCAATACCGATGTAATACCGACGTCGGAAATCCAGCAAAATAAGGGCGTTAACCTTTTGAGTTCAAACTGCGCCCCCGCAGACATGAAAAACCCGCGCTCCGTTGGGATGCGCGG
>JBCAZO010000663.1:0-561 GCA_038532975.1 Pseudomonadota bacterium | reverse complement strand
GTCTGCCCTCATAATATGAACCAAAATGTGTCCGCTCTCATATTATGAAGCATGGTATGTCCGCCCTCATAATATGAACCATGATGTGTCCGCTCTCATGATATGAAGCATGGTATGTCTGCCCTCATAATATGAACCATAATGTGTCCACCCTCATAATATGAACCATAATGTGTCAGCTCTCATGATATGAAGCATGATATGTCCGCCCCCATAATATGAACCATAATGTGACTGCTCTGATAATATGAAGCATGGTATGTCTGCCCTCATAATATGATCCGAAATATGTTCGATCTCATGATATGAAGCATGGTATGCCCGCCCTCATAATATGAAGCATTGAATTTCTGCCCTCATAATATGAACTAAAATGTGTCCGATCTCATATTATGAAGCATGGTACGTCCGCCCTTATAAATTGAACCATGATGTGTTCGCTCTCATGATATGAAGCATGGTATGTCCGCCCCCATAATATGAACCATAATGTGTCCGCTCTCATAATATGAACAAAAATGTGTCTGCTCCTATAATATGAAGCATGGTATGTCCGTCCTC
>JBCAZO010000662.1:0-564 GCA_038532975.1 Pseudomonadota bacterium | reverse complement strand
CTTCGACCTCGCAGCGCTCGCCGGTTTCGGCTGGGCGTTTTGGATCGCAATTGGCATCTGGCGGTCACGCCAGAAAGATGAGGGTTGAGCAGGATGCTTGAAGACAAGGACCGGATCTTTACGAACCTTTACGGGATGCATGACCGGACGTTGAAGGGCGCTCAGGCCCGTGGCCACTGGGATGGCACGGCGGATCTCATCAAGAAGGGGCGCGACTGGATCGTTCAGGAAATGAAGGATTCCGGTCTGCGGGGCCGGGGCGGCGCGGGCTTTCCCACCGGGCTGAAATGGTCCTTCATGCCCAAGGAAAGCGATGGCCGCCCCAGCTATCTGGTTGTGAACGCGGACGAATCAGAACCCGGCACCTGCAAGGACCGGGAAATCATGCGCCACGATCCCCACACCCTGATCGAAGGGTGCGTGGTGGCCGGTTTCGCCATGGGTGCGCACACGGCATACATCTATATCCGCGGCGAATACATCCGTGAACGCGAGGCGCTGCAAGCGGCCATCGACGAGTGTTACGACGCCGGTCTTCTTGGCAGGAACAACAAGTGTGGCTGG
>JBCAZO010000661.1:0-569 GCA_038532975.1 Pseudomonadota bacterium | reverse complement strand
TCCGCTTCGCATTGGCACGCGAGGATCGCCGCTGGCGCTGGCGCAAGCCTACGAGACCCGAGACCGTCTGATGGCGGCGCATGGCCTGCCCGAGGAGGCGTTCGAGGTCGAGGTCATTCAGACCACCGGCGATGCGATCCAGAACCGCGCATTGTCCGAGATCGGCGGCAAGGGCCTGTTCACTAAGGAGATCGAGGAGAAGCTGGCCGATGGCCGCATCCAGATCGCCGTGCATTCCATGAAGGACATGCCGACGGTGCTTCCGGATGGACTTGGCATCCACTGCCTGCTGCCGCGCGAGGATGTGCGGGACGCGTTCGTCAGCGAGAAATTCGGTGCGATTGCTGATCTGCCTCAGGGTTCTGTCGTTGGATCTTCGTCTTTGCGCCGAAAGGCTCAGTTGCTGAACCGCAGACCGGATCTGAACGTGGTCGAGTTTCGCGGCAATGTGCAGACCCGCCTGCGCAAACTGTCCGAGGGCGTGGCCGAGGCAACCTTCCTGGCCTGTGCCGGCCTGCGCCGTCTGGGTCAGGATGCATTGGCCGACAAGGCGATTTCAACCGACGACA
>JBCAZO010000660.1:0-570 GCA_038532975.1 Pseudomonadota bacterium | reverse complement strand
GCCCTCATAATATGATCCAAAATGTGACCGATCTCATAATATGAAGCATGGTATGTCCGCCCTCATAATATGAACCATAAGGTGTCCGCCCTTATATTATGAAGCATGGTATATCCGCCCTCATAATATGAACCAAAATGTGTCCGCCCTCATAATATGAAGCATGGTATGTCTGCCCTCATAATATGAACCAAAATGTGTCCGCCCTCATGATATGAACCAAAATGTGTCCGCCCTCATAATATGAACCATAATGTGTCCGCTCTAATAATATGAAGCATGGTATGTCTGCCCTCATAATATGATCCAAAATGTGTCCGATCTCATGATATGAAGCATGGTATGTAAGCCCTCATGATATGAAGCATGGAATGTCTGCCCTCACAATATGAACCAAAATGTGTCCGCTCTCATAATATGAAACATGGTATGTCCACCCTCATATTATGAACCAAAATATGTCCGCCCTCATAATATGAACCATGATGTGCCCGCTCTCATAATATGAAGCATGGTAAGTCCGCCCTCATATTATGAACCAAAATGTGTCCGCCCTCATAATACGAACCA
>JBCAZO010000659.1:0-577 GCA_038532975.1 Pseudomonadota bacterium | reverse complement strand
CAGTATCTTGGCATTTTCCAATCCAGCAATTGAATGAACATATTCGATCTGAACATCTTTGGGCAAAGACGTAGATATTCCATTTGGATAAATCACATCATCTGAAAGACTTTCGGGTTCCAGGAAAATCTGATGCGACGACTTATCAGCGAACCGAACAATCTTATCCTCTATCGAAGGACAATAACGCGGACCAACCCCGTCAATGCGACCCCCATACATTGCTGATCTATCTAAGTTCGCACGGATAACATCGTGTGTTCCTTCATTTGTGTAGGTAATTCCACACGCAATCTGCTCTGCATAAGGCGCCTTTGACAGAAAGGAGAACAACGTGGGCTCTTCATCGGCCGCCTGCATCTCCAGATTGGCCCAATTGATGGTCTTGCCATCCAAACGTGGTGGCGTACCGGTCTTCAAGCGCCCTAGCGGAAGATCAAAGGAGTCAATGCGTTCGGCTAAACGAACAGATGGATTTTCGCCCATACGTCCGCCAGGTTTTGAAACGTCTCCGATATGAATAATACCGCGAAGGAAAGTACCTGTTGTCAGAATAACACTTTTGGAGGGTATTTCA
>JBCAZO010000658.1:0-592 GCA_038532975.1 Pseudomonadota bacterium | reverse complement strand
TTGGTTCATATTATGATTGCAGGAATTCCATGCTTCATATTATGAGGGCGGACATACAATGCTTCATATCATGAGATGGGACACATTTTGGATCATATTAAGAGGGCAGACATACCATGCTTCATATTATGAGAGCAGACATACCATGCTTCATATCATGAGAACAGACACATTATGGTTCATATTATGAGGGCAGACACATTTTGTTTCATAATATGAGGGCGGACATATTTTGGTTCATATTATGAGGGTGGACATACCATGTTTCATATTATGAGAGCGGACACATTATGGTTCATATTATGAGGGTGGACATACCATGCTTCATATTATGAGAGCGGCCACAATATGGTTCATATCATGAGGGCAGGCATACCATGCTTCATATTATGAGGGCAGACATACCATGCATCATATTATGAGAGCGGACACATTATGGTTCATATTAGGAGGGCAGACACACCATGCTTCATATCATGAGACCGAACACATCATGGTTCATATTATGAGGGCGGACACATTTTGGTTCATATTATGAGGGCGAACACATCATGGTTCAAATTATGAGGGCAGACATACCAAGCCTCATATC
>JBCAZO010000657.1:0-593 GCA_038532975.1 Pseudomonadota bacterium | reverse complement strand
ATATGAACCATGAAGTGTCCGCTCTCATAATCTGAAGCATGGTATGTCTGCCCTCATAATATGAACCAAAATGTGTCCGCCCTCATAATATGAACCATAATGTTCCCGCTCTTATAATTTGGAGCATGGTATGTCCGCCCTTGTAATCTGGAACATGATGTGTCCGCTCTCATGATATGAAGCATGGTATGTCCGCCTTCAAAATATATCCCAAAATGTTTCCGCCCTCATAATATGAGCCATGAAGTGTCCGCTCTCATAATCTGAAGCATGGTATGTCCGCCCTCATGATATGAAGCATGGTATGTCCGCCCTCATAATATGAACCAAAATGTGCCGGTCTCATAATATGAAGCATGGTATGTCCGCCCTCATAATATGAACCAAAATATGTCCGCCCTCATAATATGAACCATGATGTGTCCGCTCTCATAATATGAAGCATGGTAAGTCCGCCCTCATATTATGAACCAAAATGTGTCCGCCCTCATAATATGAACCATAATGTGTCCGCTGTCATGATATGAAGCATGGTATGTCCGCCCTCCTGATATGAACCATAATGTGTCCGCTCTCATAATATGGAGCATGGT
>JBCAZO010000656.1:0-595 GCA_038532975.1 Pseudomonadota bacterium | reverse complement strand
ATGTGTCCGCTCTCATATTATGAAGCATGGTATGTCCGCCCTCATAATATGAACTATGATGTGTCCGCTCTCATGAGATGAAGCATGGTATGTCCGCCCTCATCATATGAACCATAATGTGTCCGCCCTCATAACATGTAGCATGGTATGTCTGCCCTCATTATATGAACCATAATGTGTCCACTCTCATAATATGAACCATAATGTGTTCGCTCTCATGATATGAAGCATGGTATGTCCGCCCTCATAATATAAACCATAATATGTCCGCTCTCATAATATGAAGCATGGTATGTCTGCCCTCATAATTTGATCCAAAATGTGTCCGATCTCATGATATGAAGCATGGTATGTCTGCCCTCATAATTTGATCCAAAATATGTCCGATCTCATGATATGAAGCATGGTATGTCTGCCTTCATAATATGAAGCATGGAATGTCTGCCCTCATAATATGAACCAAAATGTGTCCGCTCTCATGATATGAAATATGAAGTGTCTGCTCTCATAATCTGAAGCATGGTATGTCCGCCCTCATAATATGAAGCATGGTATGTCTGCCCTCATAATATGAAGCATGGTATGTCCGCCCTCA
>JBCAZO010000655.1:0-610 GCA_038532975.1 Pseudomonadota bacterium | reverse complement strand
TAGCTCGAACTGGTCGGACAACAAGTATGCCTTGACGCCATCCGGATCGGCCGTATTGGCCCGGGTCACGGCCTCTCCGACGGCGCGCAAAGCGATCCAGACGTTGTAATCGACGTCCTTCATGTACCGAGTCGCGATCTTTTCAAACCGGTTCTGCAGTTGCGTCGCGCCGTAGGCTTCGTGCCCGCCGTGCATCTGCGCAGGCTTCAGCCCGGCCGACCCCATAACAGGGCGTGGGTCCCACAGGTGGTAAGGAAGGTAGGCAGCGAAATAATCCGTTTCATCCGCCGCGATCACAATGTCATGCGGCTTGAGATCCTGCATGAACAGCGGCAACTGCTTTTGCACCAAGACATGACCGGAATCCGTGCGGCGCGAGCCGCCAGTGTCCTCGAATGTCCGCTCTTCCACGATCTTGGCGCCGAATTTCCGTGCGGCACGACGGTAAGCATCCGCCAATGCAACATCGGCAGGGTTAGATCCCAAAATCAGCACCCAATCGCGCCATTTCTTCCAAATCGCGAATTGGGCAACGGCATCCGCCTGCTGGGCATAGCTGGTGGCTGTGTGCAGCAGGTTGGCGCGGCACTCGCCGTCCCGCAAGGCCATG
>JBCAZO010000654.1:0-612 GCA_038532975.1 Pseudomonadota bacterium | reverse complement strand
GACATACCATGCTTCATACTATGAGAGCGGACACATTATGGTTCATATTATGAGGACAGGCATACCATGCTTCATATTATGAGGGCAGACATACCATGCTTCATACTATGAGAGCGGACACATTATGGTTCATATTAGGAGGGCGGACATACCATGCTTCATATCATGAGACCGGACACATTTTGGTTCATATTATGAGGGCAAACAATACATGCTTCATATTATGAGGGCAGACATACCATGCTTCATATTATGAGATCGGTCACATTTTGGATTATATTATGAGGGCGGACATACCATGTTTCATATTATGAGAGCAGACACATTATGGTTCATATTATGAGGACGGACATACCATGCTTCATATTATGAGAGCAGACACATTATGGTTCTTATTATGAAGGCGGACATACTATGCTTCAAATTATGAGGGCGGACACATTATGGTTCATATTATGAGGGCAGACATACCATGATTCTTATTATGAGTTCAGACACATTATGTTTCATATTATGAGGGCAGAAATACCATGCCTTTATTATGAGGGCAGACACATTATGGTTCATATTATGAGGGCAGACATACCATGCTTCATATTATGAGGGCAGACA
>JBCAZO010000653.1:0-614 GCA_038532975.1 Pseudomonadota bacterium | reverse complement strand
CATATTATGAGGGCGGACACATTTTGGTTCATATCATGAGGGCGGATATACCATGCTTCATATTATTAGGGCGGACACATTATGGTTCATATTATAAGGGCAGACATATTATGGTTCATATTATGAGGGCAGACATACCAATTATGAGGGCAGACATACCATGCTTCATATTATGAGAGCGGACACCTTATGGTTCATATAATGAGGGCGGACATACCATGCTTCATATCATGAGAGCGGGCACATCATGCTTCATATTATGAGGGCGGACATACCATGCTTCATATAATGAGGGCAGACATACCATGCTCCAAATTATGAGGGCGGACACATTATGGTTCATATTGTGAGAGCAGACATACCATGATTCTTGTTATGAGGGCAGACACATCATGTTTCATATTATGAGGGCAGAAATACCATGCTTCTTATTATGAGGGCAGACACATTATGGTTCATATTATGAGGGCAGACATACCATGCTTTATATTGTGAGGGCGGACACATTATGGTTCATATTGTGAGGGCAGACATAATATGATTCTTATTATGAGGGCAGACACATCATGTTTCATATTATGAGGGCAGAAATACCATGATTCTTATTATGAGGG
>JBCAZO010000652.1:0-616 GCA_038532975.1 Pseudomonadota bacterium | reverse complement strand
GTCCGTCCTTATAATATGAACTAAAATGTGTCCGCCCTCATAATATGAACCATAATATGTCTGCCCTCATAATATGAACCAAAATGTGTCCGCCCTCATAATAAAAGCATGATATGTCTGCCCTCATAATTTGAACCAAAATGTGTCCGCTCTCATAATATGAAGCATGGTATGTCCGCCCTCATAATATGAACCATTATGTGTCCGGTCTCATGATATGAAGCATGGTATGTCTGCCCTCATAATATGAACCATAATGTATCCGCTCTCATAATATGAAGCATGGTATGTCCACCCCCATAATATGACCAAAATGTGTCTGCCCTCATAATTTGAACCATAATGTGTCTGCCCTTATAATATGAAGCATGGTATGTCCGCCCTTCTAATATGAACCATAATGTTTCCGCTCTAATAAAATGAAGCATGGTATGTCCGCCCTTATAATATGAACCATAATGTGTCCGCTCTCATAATATGAAGCATATTATGTCTGCCCTCATAATATGAACCATAATGTGTCCGCCCTCATAATATGAAACATGGTATGAGGGCGGACACATTATGGTTAATATTATGAGGGCAGATATACCATGCATCATTATATGAAGCATGG
>JBCAZO010000651.1:0-627 GCA_038532975.1 Pseudomonadota bacterium | reverse complement strand
GACATATTTTGGTTCATATTATGAGGGCAGACATTCCATGCTTCATATTATGAGGGTGGACATACCATGCTTCATATCATGAGAGCGGACACATCATGTTTCATATTATGAGGGCGGACATACTATGCTTCATATTATGAGAGCGGACACATTTTAGATCATATTATGAGGGCAGACATACCATGCTTCATATCATGAGAGCGGACACATTATGGTTCATACTATGAGGGCGGACACATTTTGGTTCATATTATGAGGGCAAGCACATTATGGTTCATATTATGAGGGCAGACACATTATGGTTCATATTATGAGAGCGGGCACATTGGTTCAAATCATGAGGGCAGATATACCATGCTTCATATTATTAGGGCGGACACATTATGGTTCATATTATAAGGGCAGACACATTATGGTTCATATTATGAGGGCAGACATACCAATTATGAGGGCAGACATACCATGCTTCATATTATGAGAGCGGACACCTTATGTTTCATATTATGAGGGCGGACATACCATGCTTCATATCATGTGAGCGGACATATAATGGTTCATATTATGAGGGCGGACACATTTTGGTTCATATTATGAGGGCGGACATACCATGATTCTTATTATGAGGGC
>JBCAZO010000650.1:0-627 GCA_038532975.1 Pseudomonadota bacterium | reverse complement strand
ACATACCATGCTTCATATTATGAGATCGGTCACATTTTGGATCATATTATGAGGGCAGACATACCATGCTTCATATTATGAGAGCGGACACATTATGGTTCATATTATGAGAGCGGACACATTTTGTTTCATATTATGAGGGCGGACATACCATGCTTCATATTATGAGATCGGTCACATTTTGGATCATATTATGAGGGCAGACATACCATGCTTCATATTATGAGAGCGGACACATTATGGTTCATATTATGAGGGCGGACACATTTTGGTTCATATTATGAGGGCGGACATACCATGCTTCAGATTATGAGAGCGGACACTTCATGGTTCATATTTTGAAGGCGGACACATTTTGGTTCATATTATGAGGGCGGACATACCATGCTTCATATCATGAGAGCGGACACATTATGGTTCATATTATGAGGGCGGATATATTTTGGTTCATATTATGAGGGCGGACATACCATGCTTCATATTATGAGAGCGGACACATTATGGTTCATATTATGAGGGCGGACATACCATGCTTCATATTATGAGAGCGGACACATTATGGTTCATATTATGAGGGCAGGCGTACCATGCTTCATATTATGAGGGCAGACATACCATGCTTCATAT
>JBCAZO010000649.1:0-636 GCA_038532975.1 Pseudomonadota bacterium | reverse complement strand
GAAGCGGGCTTGAAAGTCGTCATGGACAAGTGTCCGAAGATCGAGTTGTTCCGTCCGTTCTGGAAGCCCCGGCTGAATCAGGAGATCTGAGTACAACACGCGCTGATCGAGCCATGCAGTAACAGCCTAACGGATTTGTTCCAGAAATCTGAGGAACTTCAAGCGGACTGACGCTGCGTGCTTCTGGCTTGCATGATCGAGATTCTCGATCTACGATTTTTTCACGTGATGGGAGAACTGGCCAGACCAGTGCCGAAGGAGCAACCGCCCCGGAAACTCTCAGGCAACCGGACCATCACGACGAACAACTCTGGAGAGAGGTGCCAGCGCACCGGCCGAAGGGATAACGATCTCAGGCGAAAGGACAGAGGGGGCATCACCTGCGCGGCACGCCGCGTGGAACCGTGGTGCCGATGATTTCTCAGATCACATCGGCTGAACCGAAAGGGTTGTCGATGTCGGATTTGCTTCGCACGCCGCTATACGATCTGCACGCTGAACTGGGTGCCAAGATGGTGTCGTTCGCCGGATACGAGATGCCGGTGCAGTACGGGTTGGGTGTGATGAAAGAACATCTATGGACCCGTGCACATGCCGGACTGTTTGATGTCAGTCACATGGGGCAAGTGGTGCTCC
>JBCAZO010000648.1:0-637 GCA_038532975.1 Pseudomonadota bacterium | reverse complement strand
ATCGGGCTGGCGATTGGTTGATGTCAGCACATTGTTCAAAGAGTTTGCGGCTTGGCAGACATAAAGTGCTTTGAACTTACTGCAGGTCGCCACCCCGCGGTCTGACAATCGCGCGGCTCAATGGTAAGTGTTATGTATGGCTTAACGCAGTTGGTAGGTCAGGGTGAACCCCGGCACGTGTTGTGATGGCGGGGTGAACCCCGCCCTACGGCTGAGCTTATGTGGAAACGAAAAATGAAGATCGTCGATTGTTTGAATTACTGCGACTTTACTGATTGGAGATATCAACCACTATTCGATGATTTAAGTGACCATGTTGGCGTACTTAGCGTTGAAGAAGCAAAAATGATTTCGACCTACATGGAGATATTTCGGGATAAAGAAGGTATCTGGATGAGCTATCCAGATGATCCTCTGGATAACTCGATTAACGTGGAACGTAATGGTGGTGAGGATGGTCTCTATGAATGGAGTGGTTTGCTTCATTACTTGGTAGAAAAGTATCGCGTTGATCCTCCAGGCGAATTTAGGGAACATGTTGCAACTCAAGTGACGTCGGGTGCCGACCTTCAGACACAAGCCGAAAAACTTATCATCCTGAAACTGGAACGTGCGAAAAAACGTAGACCACCACGTG
>JBCAZO010000647.1:0-641 GCA_038532975.1 Pseudomonadota bacterium | reverse complement strand
GGGTTTGTTCACGACGACAATATCATCGTCTTCGTACCGGATGTCGAGCGGGATCGCTTCGGGCCCGATATGGCTCTCCTCGGCTTCCTCAAGCACAATCTCGACCATTGCCCCGGCAACGACGCGCGCTTTGGGATTGTCGGCGACGACGCCCTCGATCCGGACCGCGCCATCAGCGATCAGGCGGGCGAGACGGGTGCGGGACAAGGCCGCCTCGTCTGGCACATCGCGTGCAATGGCCTTATCAAGGCGCGGCGGCGGATCGGCCGCGATTTCAAAGGTCAGTACCGTGGACGACATCGATCCCCCTCAGGAACCTGCAAATCTGCGTTTTTTGCGGCGGCTCGTGACCGTGTTGACGGCCACGATGATCCTTGGCGTTCTAATGGTCATCGTGCTGCTTGTCATCCGGCTGAACCAACCCGCCATGGCCCTGCCCGATGCGGTTGCTCTGCCTGATGGCACAACGCCGACCGCCTTCACCCGGGGGCCCGACTGGATGGCCGTGACAACCGATGATGCGATTCTGATTTATGGGCTGGACGGGGAATTGCGGCAAACAGTGCGGATAGAGGACCGATAACAGTTGCTTGTCTTGAGATGGTACCGCCTCCCTGGCTTGAACAGGGGACCTCTGGATC
>JBCAZO010000646.1:0-660 GCA_038532975.1 Pseudomonadota bacterium | reverse complement strand
GGGAACATTTGAAGAGGGGACTAATAGGTCACGAGCTTCTGGTCGAGCGTCTGCTGGTAGCGCTGCTGACCGGCGGGCATCTTTTGTTGGAAGGGGCGCCGGGCCTTGCCAAGACGCGGGCTGTCAAACGTCTTTCTGACGCAATCGAAGGCAGCTTTGCCCGGGTGCAATGTACGCCGGATCTTATGCCATCTGACCTGACCGGCACCCCGGTCTTCAAACCGCAGGACGGTGTTTTCGAGTTTGTGCCCGGGCCAGTCTTTCACAATCTCGTACTGGTGGACGAAATCAATCGCGCGCCGCCAAAGGTTCAGTCGGCGCTGCTCGAGGCGATGGCCGAGTGCCTCCGCCGATCCGTTAGGGCGCGCGTCCATCTTTCCTCCTCCGATCCCTAAGCCTAACGCGCGTCGCCAGCCGTGCAAACACCGCCGTTGGTCTTAGGGTCCGGGCGCGTCGCACTCGGCGTCCAAGACCGATCCGAAGCGCGGATCGGTCCACGTTGCTGTCGCCAAATCGACCAGAGTTTCAAATTCGTCTTCGATATAGGCAATGAAGTCTGGGTGTACCGTCTCAGCGACCGGTGCACGCGCGACGGCATGCAACATAAACAAATCGAAGACGAATTTGAAACTCTGGTCGATTTGGCGACAGCAACGTGGA
>JBCAZO010000645.1:0-664 GCA_038532975.1 Pseudomonadota bacterium | reverse complement strand
GGGGCGGCGCGAGGGCCGCAGGGCGCAAGACCGGGCGCATAGAAAACGGCGCTTGGGCGGACCTGCTTGCCTTGGACATGGGTCACATCGATCTAGCTGAGCTGGATGGCGACACAGCGCTAGACAGTTTCATCTTTGCCGGCTCCAACGCCATGGTTGGTGATGTCTGGAGTGCAGGTCGGCACATTGTGAGGGCGGGGCGGCACGTCAATCGGGATCGCATAATCCAGGCTTATACCGCTGCGACGCGAGAGCTTAGGGATTTGCTATGATCACGCCCCAACCGACAGGCTGGCAAGCGATCCAAGCCGAAGTCCTGCGTCGCGTTCATGCGAGAGAGTGGCCGCCGGGCCACATCATTCCCGGAGAGGTGGATCTTGCGACTGAATTTGGATGCGCCCGCGCCACCGTCAATCGCGCCCTTCAGGCCTTGGCCGACGCCGGAATTCTCGAGCGCAGGCGCAAGGCCGGAACGCGCGTTGCTATGTATCCTGTGGGGCGCGCGGTGCTGGATATCCCGGTTCTGCGGCAGGACATCGAAGAGCGTGGGCACGTATATGCCTATCGCTTGCTGGAGCAATCCGTCATGGAGCCTGATCCGGTCAGCGCGCAAAAACTAGGCTGCAAAACCCAGGCATTACATGTGCGCGCCGTGCATCTTGCA
>JBCAZO010000644.1:0-677 GCA_038532975.1 Pseudomonadota bacterium | reverse complement strand
GCGGACACATTATGGTTTATATTATGAGGGCAGACATACCATGCTTCATATTATGATAGCGGACACATTATGGGTCATATTATGAGGGTGGACCTACCATGCTCCATATTATGAGAGCGGACACATTATGGTTCATATTATGAGAGCAGACATACCATGATTCTCAATATGAGGGCAGACACATCATATTTCATATTATGAGGGCAGAAATACCATGCTTCTTATTATGAGGGCAGACACATTTTGGTTCATATTATGAGGGCGGACATACCATGCTTCATATTTTGAGAGCGGACACCTTATGGTTCATATTCTGAGAGCGGACACCTTATGTTTCCTATTCTGAGGGCGGACAAATCATGGTTCATATTATGAGGGCGGACATATTTTGGTTCATATTATGAGGGCAGACATACCATGCTTCATATTATGATAGCGTACACATTATGGTTCATATTATGAGGGCTGACACATTTTGGTCCATAATATGAGGGCGGACATACCATGCTTCATAATATGAGAGCGGACACATTTTGGTTCATATTATGAGGGCAGACATTCCATGCTTCATATTATGAGGGCGGACATACCATGCTTCATATCATGAGATCGGACACATTTTGGATCATATTATGAGGGCAGACATACCATGCTTCATATTATGAGAGCGGACACAT
>JBCAZO010000643.1:0-679 GCA_038532975.1 Pseudomonadota bacterium | reverse complement strand
TCCGCTCTCATAATATGAAGCATGGTATGTCTGCCCTCATAATATGATCCAAAATGTGTCCGATCTCATGATATGAAGCATGGTATGTCCGCCCTCATAATATGAAGCATGGAATGTCTGCCCTCACAATATGAACCATGATGTGCCCGCTCTCATAATATGAAGCATGGTAAGTCCGCTCTCATAATATGAACCATAATGTGTCTGCCCTCATAATATGAACCATAAGGTGTCCGCTCTCATAATATGAAGCATGGTATGTCTGCCCTCATAATATGATCCAAAATGTGACCGATCTCATAATATGAAGCATGGTATGTCTGCCCTCATACTATGATCCTAAATGTGTCTGCTCTCATGATATGAAGCATGGTATGTCCGCCCTCATAATATGAACCATAATGTGTCCGCTCTCATGATATGAAGCATGGTATGTCCGCCCTCATAATATGAACCATAATGTGTCTGCTCTCATAATATGAAGCATGGTATGTCCGCCCTCATAATATGAACCATAATGTGTCCGCTCTCATGATATGAAGCATGGTATGTCCGCCCTCCTAATATGAACCATAATCTGTCCGCCCTCATAATATGAAGCATGGTATGTCTGCCCTCATAATATGAACCATAATGTGTCTGCCCTTATAATATGAACCATAATGTGTCCGCCCTAATA
>JBCAZO010000642.1:0-697 GCA_038532975.1 Pseudomonadota bacterium | reverse complement strand
TGTCGAGACCCGAGGCCACTGAGATCAGACCCGCGAGTGCACCGGACATCATCCAGAACGGATCACGCGTCAGCGCCCAAGCTCCGATAATGCCACCAGCAACGCCCATCAGGATGTTGAAGCTAAGTGCGCCAAGGTTGGTTGGCGTGCCATAGATCGTGGTGAAGTTCGCCCCCCATGACCACGCTTCGCCGCCGACAACCAGACAGGCCATCAGGAAGCCCCAGAAGCCTACGACGATGAGCATCAGGCCCGTAGCCGTGAAGGGCATGTTGTGACCTGCAAGATGGTTGGCGGTGCCGTCTTCGTTGAATTTGCCGATGCGCGGACCGAGATTGATCAGCACGCCCAAAGCGAAGAATGCCGCAACAGCATGTACCAGACCGGCCGCGCCAAAGTCATGCACACCCCAGTTCTGGACCAGCCAGCCATCTGCATGCCAGCCCCACGCGGCGGCCAAAGTCCAGCTAAACCCGCCAAGGACAATAGCGAGAATGACAAAACCGACGGTTTGAATGCGCTCGATCACGGCGCCTGAGAAGATCGAGGCCGTGGTCGCGGCGAAGAGTGTGAACGCACCCCAGAACACGCCGGATATCTGATCTTCGGTGTTCGGACCCATAGATGCTGCTGCATCCCCCCAGCCCCAGGCAAAGCTATTGGCATATACCGCGCCCGATATTCCATTCGGTCCTGC
>JBCAZO010000641.1:0-704 GCA_038532975.1 Pseudomonadota bacterium | reverse complement strand
GTTCATATTATGAGGGCGGACATACCATGCTTCATATTATGAGAGCGGACACATTATGGTTCATATTATGAGGGCGGGCATACCATGCTTCATATTATGAGGGCAGACATACCATGCCTCATATTACGAGAGCGGACACATTATGATTCATATTATGAGGGCGGACATACCATGCTTCATATTAAGATACCAGACACATTTTGGTTCATATTATGAGGGCAAACAATCCATGCTTCATATTATGAGGGCGGACATAACATGCTTCATATTATGAGATCGGTCACATTATGGTTCATATTATGAAGGCGGACAGACCATGCTTCATAGTATGAGAGCGGACACATTATGGTTCATATTATGAGGGCAGGCATACCATGCTTCATATTATGAGGGCAGACATACCATGCTTCATATTATGAGAGCGGACACATTATGGTTCATATTGTGAGGGCGGATATACCATGCTTCATATTATGAGATCGGACACATTATGGTTCATATTATGAGGGCAGGCCTACCATGCTTCATATTATGAGGGCAGACATACCATGCTTCATATCATGAGAGCTGAACCATTATGGTTCATATTATAAGAGCGGACATATCATGTTTCATATTATGAGAGCTGACACATTATGGTTCATATTATGAGGGCGGACATACCATGCTTCATATTATGAACCATATTATGAGGGCGGACACAT
>JBCAZO010000640.1:432-743 GCA_038532975.1 Pseudomonadota bacterium | reverse complement strand
GGCTGACCACCTGTTTTTCTTTCCTGCGCGGGGCTTCTGATGCGGTGGACCTTGCGACAACCGCAAATGCCTTAGGGTATGACAGCCTCGGCTGTGCGGACCTTAACACCATGGCCGGGGTTGTGAGACTACATACCGAAGCCTTAAAGGCGCAGATTGCCCCTGTTATCGGCTGCCACCTACAACTTGTGACGGGCGAGGAGTTTCTAGCCTATCCGCGTAACCGCACGGCCTATGGGCGTCTGTGTACGCTGCTTTCCAAAGGCAAAATGCAAGATACGAAAGGCGATTGGCAGGCCAAGGGAAGCTGC
>JBCAZO010000640.1:0-422 GCA_038532975.1 Pseudomonadota bacterium | reverse complement strand
GGGCGTGCAGTTGATTGCCGTTCCAGGTCCGCAACTCGATCATTTTGAGACTGGTTTCCCGCGTCTAATAAAGACGTTACCAACACTGAAATACATCGCCGCAAGCTACCTTTACCAAGGCGATGACCGGGCGCGGATCAACCGCCTGGATACCTTCGCCAAAGCTCATGGCCTGTCTATTCTCGCCACCAACGATGTGCGTTACCACGCGCCAGACAGACGTCCCTTGCAGGATGTGATGACCTGCATCTTGCATAAGACTACAATTCAGAAGGCGGGCTATTTGCTCAACGCCAACGCCGAGCGTCACCTCAAATCGCCAGCCCAGATGATGCAACTTTTTGCTGAGTGGCCTCATGCGATCAGTGCGACACGGAGCGTGGCGGATGCGTGTGATTTCGATTTGCGCGAACTGGCCTATG
>JBCAZO010000639.1:0-744 GCA_038532975.1 Pseudomonadota bacterium | reverse complement strand
TTCATATTATGAGGGCAGGCATACCATGCTTCATATTATGAGGGCAGACATACCATGCTTCATTTTATGAGAGCGGATACATTATGGTTCATAATATAAGGGCGGACATACCGTGCTTCATATCATGAGACCGGACACATCATGGTTCATATTATGAGAGCGGACATACCATACTTCATATTATGAGAGCGGACACATTTTGGTTCATATTGTGAGGGCAGACATTCCATGCTTCATATTATGAGGGCGGACATACCATGCTTCATATCATGAGATCAGACACATTTTGGATCATATTATGAGGGCAGACATACCATGCTTCATATTATGAGAGCGGACAAAATATGGTTCATATTATAAGGGCGGACATACCATGCTTCATATTATGAGGGCAGACACATTATGGTTCATATTATGAGGGCAGACATACCATGCTTCATATCATGACAGCGGACACATTATAGTTCATATTATGAGGGCGGACACATTTTGGTTCATAATATGAGGACGGACTTACCATGCTTCATATTATGAGAGCGGACACATCATATTTCATATTATGAGGGCGGACATATTTTGGTTCATATTATGAGGGCGGACATACCATGTTTCAAATCATGAGAGCGAACACATTATGGTTCATATTATGAGGGCGGACATACAATGCTTCATATTATGAGGGCAGGCATACCATGCTTCATATTATGAGGGCAGACATACCATGCTTCATTTTATGAGAGCGGA
>JBCAZO010000638.1:0-777 GCA_038532975.1 Pseudomonadota bacterium | reverse complement strand
TATGAGGGCAGACATACCATGCTTTATATTATGAGAGTACACACAATATGGTTCATATCATGAGGACAGACATACCATGCTTCAAATTATGAGGGCGGACATACCATGCTTCTTATTATGAGGGCAGACACATCATGTTTCATAATAAGAGGGCAGAAATACCATGCTTCTTATCATGAGGGCAGTCACATTATGGTTCATATTATGAGGGCAGACATACCATGCTTCATTTTATGAGAGCGGATACATCATGGTTCATATTATGAGGTCAGACATATTTTGGTTCATATTATGAGGGCGGACATACCATGCTTCATACTATGAGAGCGAACACATTATGGTTCATAATATGAGGGCAGACATACCATGCTTCATATTATGAAAGCGGACACATCATGTTTCTTATTATGAGGGCGGTCATACCATGCTTCATATCATTAGAGCGGACACATTATGGTTCATATCATGAGGGCAGAAATACCATGCTTCTTATTATGAGGGCAGACACATCATGTTTCATATTATGAGGGCAGAAATACCATGCTTCTTATTATGAGGGCAGTCTCATTATGGTTCATATTATGAGGGCAGACATACCATGCTTCATTTTATGAGGGCGGACACATTATGGTACATATTTTGAGGGCAGACATACCATGCTTCATATTATGAGGGCAGACACATCATGTTTCATATTATGAGGACAGAAATACCATGCTTCTTATTATGAGGGCAGTCACATTATGGTTTATATTATGAGGGCAGACATACCATGCT
>JBCAZO010000637.1:0-801 GCA_038532975.1 Pseudomonadota bacterium | reverse complement strand
AACAGGGCCACGGCAAGCCCCACTCCGATCAGGACAAGTCGATAGAGCGGATACAGAATGCCACCGGGCAACGAGATCGGACCCGAAAGGTAGTCCGGTACATCCAGAAACAGTGGGAAGGATCCAAAGATCCAACGTGTGCCTTCCGAGAAGATCAGAATGAGCGCGAAAGTCGCGAGCACTTGGTCAAGATGCGCGGCTTTATAGAGCCTCCTGATGATAGTGACCTCCACAAGCGCACCGGCGGCAGCTGAAGCTGCGAGCGCGGCGACCAGCGCAAGCCCAAACGAACCGGTCAGCCCGGCAACCCAAGCTGCTACAAAAGCCCCAACCATGTATAGAGATCCATGAGCAAGATTGATGAGCCCCATCACCCCGAAGATGAGGGTCAAGCCGGCGGCCATAAGGAACAGCATCACACCGAACTGAAGCCCGTTCAGCACCTGCTCAATCAAAAGGATGGTCGACATGAAGGTTCACACTGCTCCGGACCGGGTCCGGGACGCATTTCTGGGTCTCAACCTAGAGGGAAACCCCGGGCGCTGAACCCGGGGCACCTTGGTTTCGTTACATCTTGCACTGGGACGCGTACGCATCAGCATGATTTTCGAGAGCTGTGGCGATGATCTTGTTGGTGAAAACGTCACCTTCCTGGATCACTTCGCGCGCGTATATCGTCTGGACCGGGTGCTGGTTTGGCCCAAAAGCGAAATCACCCCGTGTGCTACTGAAATTCGCGGCACGGAGAGCATTGCGGAAGGCTTCCATCAGAAACATCTGCTGCCTCGATAGCGGAAATCA
>JBCAZO010000636.1:0-824 GCA_038532975.1 Pseudomonadota bacterium | reverse complement strand
TCATAATATGAACCATGATGTGTCCGGTCTCATGATATGAAGCATGGTATGTCCGCCCTCATGATATGAACCATAATGTATCCGCTCTCATAATATGAAGCATGGTATGTCTGCCCTCATAATATGAAGCATGGTATGCCTGCCCTCATAATATGAACCAAAATGTGTCCGCTCTCATAATATGAAGCATTGTATGTCCGCCCTCATAATATGAACCATAAGTTGTCCGCTCTCATAATATGAAACATGGTATGTCCGCCCTCATAATATGAACCAAAATATGTCCGCCCTCATAATATGAACCATGATGTGTCCGCCCTAATAATATGAAGCATAGTATATCCGCCCTCATGATATGAACCATAATGTGTCTGCCCTCATAATATGAACCATAATGTATCCGCTCTCATAATATGAAGCATGGTATGTCTGCCCTCATAATATGAACCATAATGTGTTCGCTCTCATAATATGGAGCATGGTAGGTCCGCCCTCATAATATGAACCAAATTGTGTCCGCCCTCATAAAATGAACCATAATGTGTCCGCCCTCATAAAATGAACCATAATGTGTCCGCTCTCATAATATGAAGCATGGTATGTCTGCCCTCATAATATGAAGCATGGTATGTCTGCCCTCATAATATGAACCAAAATGTGTCCGCTCTCATGGTATAAAGCATGGTATGTCCTCCCTCATAATATGAACCATGATGTGTCCGGTCTCATGATATGAAGCATGGTATGTCTGCCCTCATAATATGAACCATGATGTATCCGCTCTCATAATATGAAGCATGGTATGTCTGCCCTCATAATATGAA
>JBCAZO010000635.1:0-831 GCA_038532975.1 Pseudomonadota bacterium | reverse complement strand
CCCTCATCATATGAACCATAATGTGTCCGCTCTCATAATATGAAGCATGATATATCCGCCCTCATAATATGAACCAAAATGTGTCCGCCCTCATATTATGAACCATAATGTGTCCGCTCTCATAATATGAAGCATGGTATGTCTGCCATCATAATATGATCCAGAATGTGTCCGATCTAATAATATGAAGCATGGTATGTCCACCCTCATAATAAGATCCAAAATGTGACCGATCTCATAATATGAAGCATGGTATGTCCGCCCTCATAATATGAAGCATGTATTGTTTGCCCTCATAATATGAACCAAAATGTGTCCGGTCTCATGATATGAAGCATGGTATGTCCGCCCTCATAATATGAACCATAATGTGTCCGCTCTCATAATATGAAGCATGGTATGTCTGCCCTCATAATATGAAGCATGGTATGTCTGCCCTCATAATATGATCCAAAATGTGTCCGATCTCATGCTATGAAGCATGGTATGTCCGCCCTCATAATATGCAGCATGGAATTTCTGCCCTCATAATATGAACCAAAATGTGTCCGATCTCATATTATGAAGCATGGTATGTCCGCCCTCATAAAATGAAGCATGGTGTGTCCGCCCTCATAATATGAAGCATGGAATGTTTGCCCTCATAATAAGAACCAAAATGTGTCTGCTCTCATAATATGAAGCATGGTATGTCTGCCCTCATAATCTGGAACATGATGTGTCCGCCCTCACTATATGAAGCATGGTATGTCCACCCTCATAATATGAACCATAATGTGTCTGCTCTCATGATATGAAGCATGGTATATATGTCTGCCCTCATAATATGAA
>JBCAZO010000634.1:0-858 GCA_038532975.1 Pseudomonadota bacterium | reverse complement strand
GGTTCATATTATGAGGGCAGACATACCATGCTTCAGATTATGAGAGCGGACACTTCATGGTTCATATTATGAGGGCAAAAATTCCATGCTCCTTATTATGAGGGCAGACACATTATGGTTCATATTATAAAGGCAGACATACCATGCTTCATATTATGAGGGCGGACACATTTTGGTTCATATTATGAGGGTGGACATACCATGCTTCATATTATGAGAGCGGACACATCATGTTCCAGATTACAAGGGCGGACATACCATGCTCCATATTATAAGAGCGGACACATTTTGTTTCATATCATGAGGGCTAACATTCCATGCTTCATATTATGAGGGCGGACATACCATGCTTCATATCATGAGGGCGGACACATTTTGGTTCATATTATGAGGGCAGACATACCATGCTTCATATTATGCGAGCGGACACATCATGGTTCATATTATGAGGGCGGACACATTTTGGTTCATATTATGAGGGCGGACTTACCATGCTTCATATTATGAGAGCGGACACATCATGGTTCATATTATTAGGGCGTACATATTTTGTTCATATTATGAGGGCAGACATACCATGCTTCAAATTATGAGGGTGGACACATTATGGTTCATATTATGAGGGCAGACATACCATGCTTCATATTATGAGGGCAGACACATCATGTTTCATATTATGAGGGCAGAAATACCATGCTTCTTATTATGTGGGCGGACACATTATGGTTCAAATTATGAGGGCAGACATACCATGCTTCATATCATGAGGGCGGACACATTATGGTTCATATTATGAGGGCAGACATACCATGCTTCATATCATGAGAGCGGACACATTATGGTTCATATTATGAGGGC
>JBCAZO010000633.1:0-875 GCA_038532975.1 Pseudomonadota bacterium | reverse complement strand
AGGGCGGACATACCATGCTTCATAATATGAGAGCGGACACATTTTGGTTCATATTATGAGGGCAGACATTCCATGCTTCATATTATGAGGGCGGACATACCATGCTTCATATTATGAGAGCGGACACATTATGGTTCATATTATGAGGGCGGACATACCATGCTTCATATCATGAGAGCGGACACATCATGGTTCATATTATGAGGGCGGACATACCATGCTTCATAATATGAGAGCGGACACATTTTGTTTCATCTTATTAGGGCAGAAATTCCATGCTTCATATTATGAGGGCGGACATACCATGCTTCAAATCATGAGATCGGACACATTTTGGATCATATTATTAGGGCAGACATACCATGCTTCATATTATGAGAGCGGACACATTATGGTTCATAATATGAGGGCAGACATACCATGCTTCATATTATGAGAGCGGACACATCATGGTTCATATTATGGGAACGGACATATTTTGGTTCATATTATGAGGGCGGACATACCATGTTTCATATAATGAGAACGGACACATTATGGTTCATATCATGAGGGCGGACATACCATGCTTCAAATCATGAGATCGGACACATTTTGGATCATATTATTAGGGCAGACATACCATGCTTCATATTATGAGAGCGGACACATTAGGGTTCATATTATGAGGGCAGGCATACAATGATTCATATTATGAGGGCAGACATACCATGCTTCATATTATGAGAGCGGACATATTTCGGTTCATATTATGAGGGCAGACATTCCATGCTTCATATTATGAGGGTGGACATACCATGCTTCATAAGATGAGGACGGACACATTTTGGTACATATTATGAGGGCAGAAATTCCATGCTTCATATTATGAGGGC
>JBCAZO010000632.1:0-1000 GCA_038532975.1 Pseudomonadota bacterium | reverse complement strand
GTTGGCGGAAACGGCGCTGCTCGGCGCACCTGTGTTGCTGCGGCGCGGTCAACTGCTGCCGAGCCGGAACTGCGCACGATGCGGACCCAGGCGAGTGAGCCATTGGGGTTGATCTGAAACTGCACGCTTGCCGTGCCACTATCCGATGTTCTGCCTGTTGGAAACCGGTTGAGTTGCACCAGCACCCGACCCACATAGTTGGTCGTCGTGGCATTTCCGGCGCCGCCTGAACCGGCAAAGCTTGTTGATCCAGAACCACCGCTTCTGCCCAAGGCCAGTTGGTCGATACCTGTTCGTCTGTAGACATCCAATGGCGACTCGATAACCCGTGCTTGGCGCTGCTGCACGTAGTCCGTGGCGCCCAGCTCTTCGGTTGACGGCCGCTTCGCTGGTGGACGCAGAGAGCGTGTTACGGCGGATTGAGACAGGTCGTCGGTATCGTCGGTGGTCAAGATTTCAGGGTCTTCCGGCACCGATGCCACGACGATATCCGCAGGTTCAGGTTCCGAGATATCAACCTCCGAGGGGCTGTCCGCCTCTTCTTCCGAAGCAAGCTCGGGCACCTCAGGTTCTACCACATCAGGCGTATCTTCTGTGCTGGCTTCTGGCTCTGGTTCCTCGGGAACAGTCTCAGGCGTCGAGCCCTCTGTTGTTACCTCATCAGGCTGTAGTGCTGCCACCTCGCCTATGTTCTCGTCATCCTCACCGCCCTGCTCTTCGACCTGATCTACTTCGGGATCGCCTTCGAGCTGCTCCTCAGCCTCTGACAAGGGTTCTTCGGCCACAGCCGCGTCGGGCGCCAATGTATCTTGCGGGTTGTCCGAGGCCACCAGCGCTTCTGAGGTTGGCGTGACATCTGCCACAGGGTCCGCAGGCGTCACTTCAGGCTGTTCCGCCTCTGGCACCGGCTCGGCAAAATCCTCAAACGCACCGCCTGTATCGGTAACGTCTGTCGTGCCAGGCTCCGATGGCTGTGTGCTTGCGTCGCGTATACTAAAGC
>JBCAZO010000631.1:0-1011 GCA_038532975.1 Pseudomonadota bacterium | reverse complement strand
TTGGCTTGGCCAGATACTGATTTATGAATTCGATCAGATAGCTCTGTTCGAATTCATAAATCAGTATCTGGCCAAGCCAATATCAGATGAAGATGTCGTCTGGACGTATTCTGGCGTGCGCCCGCTCTATGATGATGGTGCCAAATCAGCGACTGCTACAACGCGTGAGTACGTTCTAAACCTGGACAAAAGCAGAGGTGCTGCGGCGCTGCACATCTTCGGTGGAAAAATCACGACATACCGAAGGCTGGCTGAAGCCGCGCTTGAGAAGATGGCCCATGTGTTTCCGCAAATCGATGATGCTTGGACCGCTGATGTCGCGCTTCCAGGCGGAGACTTTCCAGTCGACGGCTTTGACAGTCTGGTCGATGGCTTGCAGACTGAGTACACCTTTTTGAGTGAGCGCTGGGCAAAGCGTCTTGTGCGGGCGTATGGCACTGAGGCACGCGGTCTTCTTGAAGGTGCGAAAAGTAAAGATGACCTTGGCGCTAACTTCGGAAGTGACTTAGTGCAGCGTGAGGTTGAGTGGCTCATTCACAAAGAATATGCGCGCACTGCAGAAGATGTGGTTTGGCGTCGATCAAAACTCGGACTGCGATTGACGAGACAACAGATCAGAACGCTCGATGACTGGATGGCGAGTTACCTGCGTAAAAGCTTTCCAGCGGCAGCAGAATAAGGGGATGAAATGACATTAGAGCTCAGGAACATCTCTAAGGTGGTGAATGGCGTGACGCATATTCGCCCCACTGACCTTGTTCTGAAAAAGGGCACGATGAACATCCTCTTGGGACCCACACTATCCGGGAAAACCAGTCTGATGCGCCTGATGGCAGGGCTGGATATGCCGACAGGTGGACAGGTTTTTTGGGAAGGGCAAGACGTCACTGGGGTGCGCGTGCAAGACCGCGGAGTTGCAATGGTTTACCAGCAATTCATCAATTACCCCTCAATGAGCGTTTACGACAATATCGCTTCTCCGCTTCGGATTTCAGGTGTGTCTGCAGCTGA
>JBCAZO010000630.1:0-1054 GCA_038532975.1 Pseudomonadota bacterium | reverse complement strand
CATAATGTGTCCGCTCTCATAATATGAAACATGGTATGTCCGCCCTCATAATATGAAGCAAAATATGTCCGCCCTCATAATATGAACCATGATGTGTCCGCTCTCATAATATGAAGCATGGTATGTCTGCCCTCATAATATGATCCAAAATGTGTCCGATCTCATGATATGAAGCATGGTATGTCTGCCCTCATAATATGAAGCATGGAATGTCTGCCCTCATAATATGAACCAAAATGTGTCCGGTCTCATGATATGAAGCATGGTATGTCCTCCCTCATAATATGAACCATAATGTGCCCGCTCTCATAATATGAAGCATGGTATGTCTGCCCTCATAATATGAAGCATGGTATGCCTGCCCTCATAATATGAACCATAATGTGTCCGCTATCATAATATGAAGCATGGTATATCCGCCCTCATAATATGAACCATAATCTGTCCGCTCTCATAATATGAAACATGGTATGTCCGCCCTCATAATATGAACCAAAATATGTCCGCCCTCATAATATGAACCATGATGTGTCGCTCTCATAATATGAAGCATGGTATGTCTGCCCTCATAATATGAACCAAAAGGTGTCCGCCCTCATAATATGAACCATAATGTTTCCGATCTCATGATATGAAGCATGGTATGTCCGCCCTCCTGATATGAACCATAATGTGTCCGCTCTCATAATATGAAGCATGGTATGTCTGCCCTCATAATATGAACCATAATGTGTCCGCTCTCATAATATGAAGCATGGTAGGTCTGCCCTCATAATATGAACCAAAATGTGTCCGCCCTCATAATATGAACCATAATGTGTCCGCTCTCATAATATGAAGCATGGTATGTCTGCCCTCATAGTATGACCCATAATGTGTCCGCCCTCATAATATGAAGCATGGTATGTCTGCCCTCATAATATGAACCATATTGTGTCTGCTCTCATAATAAGAAACATGGTATTTCTGCCCTCATAATAAGAATCATGGTATGTCTGCCCTCATAATATGAACCATAATGTATCCGCCCTCATAATTTGGAGCATGGTATGTC
>JBCAZO010000629.1:0-1128 GCA_038532975.1 Pseudomonadota bacterium | reverse complement strand
TATGGACACGATGCTGGACACCGTGACGACCTATGTCAAACGCCGTCTCACCGAGACCACGAGGTAAGCCATGGGCGTGACCGAAGACCTGGCGGATGACCTTGCACTCAAGGTGATCAAATATGTTGACGCCTCGGGCGACGATGGGGTGATCACCGATATCGTCAACGTTCTGGGCGCTACGTCACAATCCGCAGAAGAAGCGTTCCTCACCGCCCTGCGCGTCCGCCGCGCCAACCAGAAGGCGCGGGCTTTGCTGGTGGAACGGGTGAAAAAATATCAAGCCAAAAAGACCGGGGACACCCCGGACAAGGCGGACGCGCCGGACGAGACGAAAGACGCAAGTTAAAAGGCGTCGGAACTCGTGAGGGTGTGCCGGGACTGTTGTTGGTCTTGGATGGTAGATTTGCGCTTTGCGGACTTTGCTGCCTTTCGCTGCAGATGCGCCAATGTCTGCCTCGAGCGCTCCAGCTTCCTAGACGTTACGGCTTGAGGGATTAGCGAACCTCCAGGCTCTTGCCAGCAAGCAACCCGGCAGCTCCAAACATCATCCCTCCGGAGATGCGGTTTAGAAGCCTTCCATTTTGCCGCAGTTTTCCGAGGGCCCGCTCCGCGCCTGCACCCCACGCGACCAGGAGGACACCGTCAACTATGAGGTAAGTCGCTCCGAGAACTACCAGCTGTGGCCAAATTGGAAGCGACGGGTCAATAAACTGCGGGAAGAGTGCGGCAAAGAACAGAACGGCTTTTGGGTTCGATGCGGAGGTCAAGAAGCCTTGCAAGTATAGGCGCTTGAACGATGTCGTGCGGGCACCTTGGATGGAAAGGTCTGGAGGCGGCGCTCTAAATGTCCGAATTCCTATGAAGACCAGATAGGCGACGCCCAACCACTTAATGACCATCATCGTCGTCGCTGAATTGGAGATGAGCACAGCGAGGCCGAACCCCGCAGCAAGCATTTGCAGTGCGTTTGCAGACAGGTCGCCACAAATAGTAGCAATACTTCTCTTCCACCCATGGCGCAGGCTGTTGGACATCATCAAAACCTGGCTTGGACCTGGTGGGGTCATGAAGAAGACCGCTACTACAGCCAAATACGCAAAGTAGGTTTCTAAAGTCATTGGGTAA
>JBCAZO010000628.1:0-1203 GCA_038532975.1 Pseudomonadota bacterium | reverse complement strand
ACGACCTTCGGGATGGCTTGCAGGCTTGTCCGATGGCACGATTTGCACGTCATCAGGGAAGATCAGGTGTGCCACATCCTGATTGATGATCGCATTTTTGCAAGCCAAAGCCGCTAGTTCGACGGCATTGGCCCCGCCCAAGACCGGCTGTGAGAACCGGGACACGGCGGCGAAGGCCGAGGACAGGTCGATGTCCTGAAATGCACCGGGGCCAAGCACTTGTGTCTGAACCTGCCCCGTCAAGGCCAGCACCGGCGCACGGTCCACCTTGGCGTCCCACATGCCGGTCAGAAGGTTGGTGGCCCCCGGCCCGGCGATGGTCAGGCAGCCCGCGGGCATGCCGGTCAGCTTGCCATAAGCAGATGCGGCAAACGCCGCCGCTCCTTCGTGGCGGATACCGTAGTATTTAAGGTCTTTGCTGCCTACCCTGAGCCGGATGGCTTCGGCGAGACCTAGGTTGGAATGTCCCACCATGCCAAAAACCGACTTTAGTCCCCAGTTCACAAAGGTCTCGACCATTGCATCGCTGATCGTGCGTGGCGCTTCGGGTTCTGGCGTTAGTCCGACGAAAATCTCACCATTACGCAGCTCGATTGGGAACATCTTTTGCCCGGTGTCTTCATGTCCTCCGGGCGGCTTGCCGGTCAGAGGGTCGAAATCCCAGCCATGCCAGGGGCAGCGCACCCAGCATTGGTCATCCACGCCTTTTTCGATGGAGCCTTCGCCAAGTGGCCCGCTCTGATGCGGGCAGCGGTTGTCCATGGCCGCCCATTGCCCATCGAAATGCACCAGACAGATCGAGGTGGTGCGTGCCGTGACGGTTTTCACCCGGCCTTCCGGCAAATCATGAACATGGCCCACGGAAATCCAATCAAACGCCTCTTCGGCCATGGTGTGTCCTTTCAATCGTGGTTGCCGCCACTGGTCAGATCGTAGAGTTTTTGCAGGAGGGTGAGAGTCAGGAAGCTCAAGACGACCCAGATCACCAACTCGAAATCAGCGAAATCCGTGCCACCTAGCCATTGCGCCAGCAGACCCCCCTGCGGACGGAGAGCTTCAATGCCGAACAGGCCCTCTCGGCCCCAAAGCTGAAACACCCAAAAGCGGGAAATGTAGAGGAGGCCCACGCCAGCAATGGCTGCAATCGCTGTCCAGATGACGCGGCGGATCATTGCACCAACTCCGCCGTGTCAGGCTCCAGAT
>JBCAZO010000627.1:0-1234 GCA_038532975.1 Pseudomonadota bacterium | reverse complement strand
ATAAAGAGCAGGCCCACGCCCGGCCACTGGAACACCGTCTCGGTGATGATGGCAAAGGCGATGATGCTGCCCAATTGCAGGCCGGTGATTGTGATCACCGGCACCAGCGTGTTCTTGAGCGCATGGCGGAAGTTGATCGCCCGGTCCTTGATCCCGCGGGCTCGGGCGAAGCGGATGTAATCCATTCGCAGCACCTCCAGCATCTCGGTGCGCACCAGCCGCATGATCAGCGTCATCTGATAAAGCCCCAGTGTGATCGCGGGTAACACCAGCGCCTGCAGCCCGCTTTGGGTGAGGAACCCGGTGGACCAGCCACCGATCTGCACGGTCTGGCCACGCCCGAAACTGGGCAGCCAGCCAAGCTCGACCGAGAACACGTATATGAGCAAAATGCCGATCAGGAAGGTGGGCAGAGACACTCCAATCAGCGAGGCGGTCATAATGATATTTGCCGATACCCCGCGTTTTCGGATCGCGGTGAAAATCCCAAGGGCTATACCACCCAAAAGCGCCAGAAGCCCCGAAACGAAGGCCAGTTCCAGCGTGGCGGGCAGGCGCTCCAACAAGATGTCGGCAACGGGCCGACCCTGCCTGTAGCTCAGGCCGAAATTGCCCTGAACGGCGTTTTCCAGGAATTTGTAGTATTGCACCACGAAGGGTTGATCGAGGCCGAGGTTTTCACGCAACCGCTCGACGTCTTCCAGCGTGCGCTCTTGCCCAAGCATATTGTCGATCGGATCGCCCACAAAGCGGAACATCGCAAAGGCCACAAGCCCTACGACCAAAAGCACGAGTGCGGATTGCGCCACACGCCGGATGATATAGGCAAGCATGATCGTCCCCAATCAAAGCTGCATGCGCGTGTTCTTGTTCTTTGGCATGCAAAGCGTAGGGCGGCCAGTCAGGCCGCCCTACAATGTCTTAGTTCATTTTGAAGAACTTGAACTTCGGATCGTCTTCCGGACTCACTTCGGTGCCCACTTTCTCCGTCATACCCCAGTTCAGCACCTGGTGATGGATTGGGATGTAAAGCTGTTCTTCCTGCACAACTTGCCAGATCTCACCAATCGTCGCATTGCGCGCCTCAAGATCTGTCTCTGAGGCAAGGCTCACGATCTTCGCATCAAGATCCGGGTTGGAATAGCCCGTGCCGTTCCAGCTGCCACGCTCTTCGCCGCGGGTGTGGACGAGGAAGTTGAAGATGTGTTCCGAGTCGTATGTCGGAACACCCCAG
>JBCAZO010000626.1:0-1254 GCA_038532975.1 Pseudomonadota bacterium | reverse complement strand
GCGGTTGAAATCACGTCCCTGCATACAGATCGCCTGAGCCTGGGCCTCGGCTTCGATCGCTTGGTCGATGCTCATGTTCCATTCCTGGGCCAGCATTGTTTTCGTCATGGAGTTGGCAAAGGTTGGTCCAGCGACGATACGTTCGGCCAGAGCCACCGCTTCGTCCTCCAGCCCTTCGGCCGGGGCGACGCGGTTGAAAAACCCCCACCTCTCACCTTCGTCGGCGCGCAGCGTACGGCCGGTGTAAAGCAGTTCCGCCGCCCGGCCCTGGCCAATGATACGGGGCAGCATCGCGCATGCCCCCATGTCACAGCCGGCAAGCCCAACCCGATTGAACAGAAACGCCACCTTGGCGTCTGGCCCTGCAAGCCGCATGTCGCTGGCCATCGCCATGATCGCGCCCGCACCCGCGCAGACCCCGTCGACAGCAGCGATGATTGGCTTACCACAGTGCACCATCGCTTTGACCAGATCCCCGGTCATCCGCGTGAAGGCCAGCAACTCCTTCATCGACATTTTTGTAAGTGGCCCGATGATATCATGCACATCGCCGCCAGAGCTGAAATTGCCACCATTCGGTAGGATCACAATCGCATGGATATCGTCGGCATAAACCACAGCGCGGAACCAATTGCGCATCTCTGCGTAGCTGTCGAAGGTGAAGGGGTTCTTGCGCTCGGGTCGATCATGGGCAATTCGCGCGATGCCGTCATTGATCTCACATCGAAAATGCTGAGGTTGCGGCAAGCTCATGTTTTGCCCTCTGGTTCGCTCAGTTTCCCAAGAACAGCCAAAACCGTGTCAGCCTCGGCAGGGCTCAGAGCCCCTAAAAGGTTGTCGATCCAAGTTTCGTGATGTTTCGCCAAATCGGCGAAAGCCTGTTGTCCCTTGGGTGTCAGCCGCGCCATTTGGGCGCGACGGTCACCTTTCACGGCGACGCGCAGTGCCAAGCCATCCTCGGTGAGCCGATCAACTATCCCCGTCACGTTCCCGTTGGAGACGCGCAGGTAGCTCGACAGTTCGCTCATCTTCAGCCCCTGAGGGTGGCGTGCCAAGGCCGCCATCACGTCAAAGCGCGGTAACGTCGTGTCGTGTTCAGCGCGCAGCCTGCGGCGCAACTCGGCTTCTACCTGCCCAGAGACTTTCAGGAGGCGGAGCCATAGTAAGTCTTGTCTTCGACCCGGGTTCTGGCTGGTGTGTGGATCAAGGCTCATATTTCCCCTCCAGAGACTGACAACGCGTGACCATTGACCG
>JBCAZO010000625.1:0-1349 GCA_038532975.1 Pseudomonadota bacterium | reverse complement strand
ATTTTCCCGAGCGGCGGAAGTATTCGACACGACCATTGGCTGGCGTTTCGTGAATCCGAAGATGAAAGCGGCATATGGCACCGACTCGATGCCGGAAACGGCCGACAATGTCGCTGACGAATACCAGGTTTCGCGCGCAGATCAGGATAGATTTGCCGCCCGCTCACAGGAAAGATGGGCCGCTGCTCAAGAAGCTGGGAAATTCGATCCCGAGATAGCGCCGGTGGCTGTCGCGCAGCGCAAGGGTGATCCGATCATCGTGTCGATAGACGAACACCCCCGCCCCGGCACTGATGCCACGAAACTTGCCGGGCTGCGTGGTGTGAATGGTCCGGAAAAGACCGTGACGGCGGGCAATGCATCAGGTGTGAATGATGGCGCCGCTGCGCTGCTAGTTGCATCCGAAAGCGCAACCGCAAAGAATGATCTGACTCCAATTGCCCGGATCGTGGCGATGCAGGCCGCTGGTGTTGCACCGCGCGTTATGGGTATTGGCCCCATTCCGGCCGTTGAAAAGGTGCTGGCGCGCACGGGTCTAACGATAGACTCAATCGACGTGATCGAACTGAATGAAGCGTTCGCATCGCAAGGTCTTGCCGTTCTCCGCGGTCTTGGCATTGCGGATGACGACGAACGGGTGAATCCGCAGGGCGGAGCCATTGCCATCGGACATCCACTTGGGATGTCAGGCGCCCGCCTGGTAATGACGGCTGCTTATCAGTTGAAACGGAATGGCGGACGCTACGCGCTCTGCACCATGTGTGTCGGCGTCGGCCAGGGCGTTGCAATGATTTTGGAAAGGGTTTGAGACGATGTATGCGCAAATGGTCAAATCCACGGGTTCTCTCAAGGATCGTCGTGACATGTCACCACAAGAGGCGGCGTTTCAGGATCGGATCGACCGGGGTGACAAGATCGAGCCAAAGGACTGGATGCCGGACGGTTATCGCAAGACCCTGATCCGTCAGATCGGCCAGCACGCCCATTCGGAGATTGTCGGCCAATTGCCCGAGGGCAACTGGATCACGCGCGCACCAACGCTGGAACGTAAAGCTATCCTGCTGGCCAAGGTGCAGGACGAGGCGGGGCATGGTCTTTATCTCTACTGCGCGGCCGAGACGCTTGGCATATCCCGCGATGAAATGACCGAGATGCTACTGGACGGGCGGATGAAGTATTCGTCGATCTTCAATTACCCGACGCTGACCTGGGCCGATATGGGCGCTGTTGGCTGGCTGGTCGATGGCGCGGCCATCATGAACCAGGTCCCGCTGCAGCGCACATCGTATGGTCCCTATGCCCTGGCGCTGGTGAAAAGACTCCTCCTTACAAATGCGGACCATCGCCCG
>JBCAZO010000624.1:0-1396 GCA_038532975.1 Pseudomonadota bacterium | reverse complement strand
AAAAGTTGCATCATCTGGGCTGGCGATTTGAGGTGACGCTCGGCGTTGGCGTTGAGCAAATAGCCCGCCTTCTGAATACCCAAAAGAAACTGTGCCAGCGGGCCGTACACCGCAGGGCTATCTTGAAGAACTGACCTGGAAAGGAGCAGCGAAGAGATATCCAGACGGCGTACCGAGCAGGGTTAAAGATACGTTACGCAAGGAACTTACGCTCATTGGAAAGCTGGAGATTGCACAGTATTTTTTGACCATTCAACAGGTTGTTAACTATGCTCGTCACGACTGTGATCCGCCAATTCTGTGTCAGGGGCGGGGGTCAGCCGCCAATTCAGCGGTGTGTTACGTGCTAGGGATCACTGCGGTTGACCCAGATAAAAACGACTTGCTGTTTGAACGATTCATCAGTGAAGAACGCAAGGAACCTCCTGATATAGACGTCGATTTCGAACATGAACGGCGCGAAGAGGTGATCCAGCACATCTACGACAAATACGGACGTGACCGGGCCGCTCTTTGCGCCACCGTCATTCATTATCGCCCACGCATGGCGGTGCGCGAAGTAGGTAAGGTTATGGGGTTATCGGAAGACATCACCACAGCCTTGGCCAAAACGATTTGGGGATCGTGGGGGCGGGAGATAGGTGCAAGAGAAGCTGCCGAGGCGGGCATTAATCTGAAAGACCCGCTGATGGCGCGCACGATCAAACTAGCGGATCAAATGATCGGCATGCCACGTCATCTCGGTCAACATGTGGGTGGCTTTATCCTGACTGAGCGTAAGCTGACAGAGACTGTTCCGGTTGGAAACGGGGCTATGCCGGACCGAACCTTCATTGAGTGGGACAAGGATGATATTGATGAGCTGCGCATTCTTAAAGTGGATGTGCTGGCTTTGGGTATGCTGACCTGCATCCGCAAAGCATTTGATTTAATAGAAGCGCATTACGGCAAAAAATACACGCTGGCGAACATCAACGAAGGTGATGAAGACGTCTATGACATGCTCTGCAAGGGCGATAGTCTTGGCGTGTTCCAGGTCGAAAGCCGCGCCCAGATGAATATGCTACCGCGCCTGAAGCCGCGCGAGTTCTACGATCTGGTTATTCAAGTAGCCATTGTCCGTCCGGGACCTATCCAGGGGGACATGGTGCATCCCTTTTTGCGAAGGCGGAGTGGCCAAGAACCAGAGGACTACCCGTCGCCCGGTCCGGATCATGACCCAGGTGAGTTAGAAAAAATTCTTAAGCGCACCAAGGGCGTACCAATTTTCCAGGAACAGGCCATGAAGATTGCCATGGTCGCGGCAGAGTTTTCGCCTGATGAGGCCAATCAATTGCGCAAAGCCATGGCAACGTTCCGCTCTCGCGGCACCATTGAAGAGTTGGAAGGCAAGATG
>JBCAZO010000623.1:0-1397 GCA_038532975.1 Pseudomonadota bacterium | reverse complement strand
TGGCCTTTCAGCTGGCGACATTGACGAGGTTGTTTTGGTTGGTGGTATGACCCGGATGCCGAAAGTGGTCGAAGAAGTGACCACTTCATCCGGGTTCACGCCCTTATGCGGCTCTTTCCCGAAGAACTTGGTCACTTCTTCGACCACTTTCGGCATCCGGGCGTGAACCCGGATGAAGTGGTTGCGATGGGCGCTGCTATCCAAGCCGGTGTTCTGCAAGGCGACGTGAAAGATGTTGTTCTTCTTGACGTGACACCTCTGTCGCTAGGCATCGAAACACTGGGCGGCGTGTTCACACGCCTCATCGACCGCAACACCACGATCCCGACGAACAAGTCTCAGATCTTCTCGACCGCTGAGGACAACCAAAGCGCCGTTACGATCCGCGTGTTCCAAGGTGAACGTGAGATGGCAGCAGACAACAAAATTCTTGGTCAATTCAACCTCGAAGATATCCCGCCTGCGCCACGCGGCATGCCACAGATCGAAGTCACCTTTGACATCGATGCCAATGGTATCGTGTCTGTTCAAGCCAAGGACAAAGGCACCGGCAAGGAGCAGAAGATTACGATCCAAGCTTCAGGCGGTCTGAGCGACGAGGACATCGATCAAATGGTCCGAGATGCCGAGGAAAACGCAGAAGCCGATAAGGAACGTCGCGAACTCGTCGAGGCGCGCAACCAGGCCGAAAGCCTGATTCACTCGACGGAGAAATCTGTAGAGGAACACGGCGACAAAGTGGATCCGACAACGATCGAGGCCATTGAGCTCGCAATTGCCGCGCTCAAAGATGATCTTGAGAAAGAGGATGCCACAGCCGACAAGATCAAAGCCGGTCTGCAGAACGTGACCGAAGCCGCAATGAAACTTGGTGAAGCCATCTACAAGGCAAGCCAGGAGGATGGCGAGGACGAGCCTGCGGCCGCTGATGAAATGCGTGGAGAAGACGAGGATATCGTCGATGCGGATTTCGAAGATCTGGATGAAGACAAGCGCGCCTAACGCGCCTAACGGACAGGCAGAGGCCGGTTACTGGCCTCTGCTCTCCGATTAAAGGAGATTTCCGATGGCAAAGCGCGATTACTATGACGTGCTTGGGGTTTCAAAAGGAGCCTCAGCCGAAGAGATCAAGAAAGCTTACCGCTCAAAAGCCAAAGAGCTTCACCCGGACCGCAACAAAGATAACCCAAATGCCGAATCCGCCTTTAAAGAGGCCGGAGAAGCCTATGACATCCTGAAGGATGCGGAAAAGAAAGCGGCCTATGACCGGTTTGGTCATGCTGCTTTTGAAGGCGGTACCGGCGCTGGGGCGCGTCCAGGCGGAGGTTTCAGCGGGCAGGGCGATTTCGCAAGTGCATTCTCGGACGTATTCGACGACTTGCTCGGCGACTTCATGG
>JBCAZO010000622.1:0-1473 GCA_038532975.1 Pseudomonadota bacterium | reverse complement strand
ACGGTTTTCATGGTTTCTGGCAGCATGGCATCCTCCGTGATCGCTTTGCTGCTTGTGACCACAGTCACGGCAGAGATACAACCATTTCACCAAAGGCCGCCCGGAATGCGCGTGCGGCAAACCACAGTCGGGGGACCTCACATGGCCTATAAAATTCTGATCCTCGGAGCCTCTTACGGCTCTTTGCTTGGCACCAAGATGGCGATGGCCGGCCATGATGCGGATCTTGTCTGTCGTGAGGCGACAGCGGCACTGATCAATGCCGAGGGCACCGAGGTGCGCATCAAGCTCAAGGGCGAGGATGACCACCGCTCAATCTTTTCACGCGACCTGCCGGGACATGTTGGCGCGGTCACACCCGAGAATGCCAACCCAGGGGACTACGACCTCATCGGTTTGGCCATGCAGGAGCCACAATACAGCACGCCTGTGCTCAAAGAGCTGATGGGGCGTGTCGCGGCCTCGGGCAAGCCCTGCCTGTCGATCATGAACATGCCGCCTTTGCCCTACCTCAAGCGCATTCCGCAGCTGAAGGATGCCGATCTGACAGCCGCTTTTGCCGATCCGGGGGTTTGGGATGGGTTTGATCCCGATCTGGTTACGCTTTGCAGCCCTGACCCGCAGGCGTTCCGCCCACCCGAGGAAAAGGCAAATGTTCTGCATGTGGGCCTGCCCACGAACTTCAAGGCCGCACGCTTTCCCGATGCGGGGCATAACGCGATCCTTGATACGCTTGAGGCCGATATCGCGGCCGTGACGATTGAGGGCAAGGACGTGCCGGTGAAACTCAAGGCGTTTGACTCGCTTTTCGTGCCGCTGGCCAAATGGTCCATGCTGCTGACGGGCAATTACCGCTGCATCACCGAAGGCGCGCCGCGCGCGATCAAGGACGCGGTGCATAGTGACCCCGAGATGTCGGCAGACGTCTATGCCTATGTGGTGAAACTGGCCGAGAGCCTTGGGGCGGATGCCGCCGACATGGTGCCGTTTGAGAAATACGCCAACGCGGCGCAAAACCTGTTGAAGCCGTCCTCCGCCGCCCGCGCGATTGCCGCCGGGGCCACGCAAATTGAGCGCGTGGATCGGTTGGTGCAGCAGATCAGCACGAGTGCGGGGATGACCCACCCCGAGGTCGATGCGACCGTGGCCGTGGTGGATATGCAGCTGGAGCGGAACAGGGCGAAGGGGTAGGGATGGTGGGCAGACTGCCCACCCTACATCTGCAAGATATCGAATGATGTAGGGCGGGGTTTCACCCCGCCAATCCAGCCGTCACACATGGTGAGGTGAAACCCCACCCTACGACATGTGCACATTTGCACAAATTCCCTATATCCGTGCGCCTATCCTCAAATCCCCAAACGCACTACTTCTCCTCCCAACACATGACCCCTTTTGGAGGACATCATGATCAAAGAGATCAAAGGCCTGCATCACGTCACGTCGATGGCGGGCGACGCTAATCGCAACAAC
>JBCAZO010000621.1:0-1488 GCA_038532975.1 Pseudomonadota bacterium | reverse complement strand
ATCTTGAAGCGCCTTTCATCGCCGCCAAGCGCGGAGCTTACTTTCTAATCTTTGCCGCATTCGCGGCAGTTCTGGCCTTGACCATTCCGCTTTTTCTACGGCTCGCAGGTGGAATTTTCTCTCCGCTGGAACGTATGACGCAAACCATGAAACGCGTCGAAGATGGCCAGCTTGACGCGCGGATTGGCGAGGTCTCTACCAAGGATGAGATCGGCGAGGTGGCTGCCCATCTTGATGAGTTGCTTGACCAAGTTCAGGAACGCGACCAAGCACTCCGATCCTGGGCGGATGAACTGAACACGCGCGTGGAAGATCGCACCAAAGAGCTCCGCGACACCAATGAAAAGCTAGAGGCGACATATCAGCAGCTGGTCATGAGCGAAAAACTGGCCTCAATCGGCGAAATCACCGCCGGGGTCGCGCACGAGATCAATAATCCTGTCGCAGTGATTCAGGGCAACGTGGATGTGATCCGAGAGACTTTGGCCGACGCCGCCGACCCCGTGGCCACAGAACTCGCGCTGATCGACCAACAGATTTCCCGCATCAACGCCATTGTGGGCAAGCTTTTGCAGTTCGCCCGGCCTGGCGACTATGGCGTCTTTGCCGAGCAGGTGGATGTCGCTGGCGTTCTCGACGATTGCCTGGTGTTGGTAGACTATGTTCTGAGCAAAGGTGACATCAAAGTTGAGATCGAGCGCTCTGATGCGCCTTTGGTCAGCATCAACACCGGCGAATTGCAACAGGTTATAATCAACCTTGTCGTAAACGCCGTGCAGGCCATGGACAACAAAGGCAAGCTTACCCTGGCCGTTGGCAAATCCATGCGAGATGGTCGGGTTGGCACGGCGCTTGTGGTGTCCGATACCGGGCCTGGCGTGGATGCCGGGCGGATCAACACGGTGTTCGATCCGTTCTATACAACCAAGCTTGGGGAAGGGACCGGTTTGGGTCTTTCCGTCAGTCAAACGCTCATCGGACAAGCCAATGGGCTTATTTCAGTGCGCAACAAAGCCGAAGGTGGCGCGGAGTTTTCCGTCTGGCTCCCAGAGGCGCAGGACGACCAAGAGGCCGCTTAACCGCCCCAGGCCGCACATTTGCGGTCAATCGTTTTGCGTGAAACGCCCAATCGCCGCGCGGCCTCTGCCCGGTTGCCTCCACAGGCGTCCAGAACATTCAGGATGTGGCGTTGCTCGACCAACTCAAGCGTCTCGATGGCCTGCGCCCCGGTAACTACGCCGCGACCGTCAAATTCGTCTGGGAATGTCCCCAAAATCACCGATCTTTCGATGAGATTGCGCAGCTCACGCACGTTCCCCGGCCAGCTATAGCGGCTCAGTTTGAGTAACACCTCTTCGTTCAGATCAAGCGCAGGAAGCCCAAGGGTTTCGGAAGACTCACTCATGAACAAGGACGCAAGCTCAACAATGTCTTCCTGGCGGTCGCAGAGATTGGGCATCTGCACCTGGACGACATTGATCCTATGGT
>JBCAZO010000620.1:0-1520 GCA_038532975.1 Pseudomonadota bacterium | reverse complement strand
GGTTCGGATTGCCGCGATGCCCAGGCCCCCAGACGGCTCTTGAGAGACCGCGACGCGTAGTATTCATCCGCCTCTGGCCCATCTTCCCGAGTCACAGAGCCGCGCACCCTGATTTGACGCCGCAGGGATTTCCAGTGCAGCACCACGGCAGCCTTGCCGCTGGCTTCAATCTCTCGCCCCTTGGCACTTCCATAGTTGGTGTAAAACCAGAACGCATCGTCCGTGATATCCTTCAAAAGCACCATGCGCACATTCGGCAATCCCGTTTCATCCACGGTGGCAAGCGCCATGGCATTCGGATCATTGATCTCGCTTGCCTCCGCTTCGGACAACCACGCGCGCGCTATGGCAAACGGATTCTCTCCGGCGAATTTTCCGTCTCTCTCGCTCATGTGAGTGTCCCTTAATCCCAGACTCGTTAACTGAAACCATCCCTCTATGTGACGTTGCAAACACGCTTGCGTGTCAACCTGTCCAAACGAGGTACATCGTCTGGCTCTTGATGCTGCGGGTTTGATCGCCTAAAGCAACTATACACTAAAAACACGGGCCGGGGACAGGATATGTCGAACTCTTTGATGGCAGGCAAACGCGGGCTGATTATGGGCCTGGCCAATGACAAGTCCATCGCATGGGGTATTGCCAAGGCATGCGCCGAGCAAGGCGCGGAATTAGCTTTTTCCTATCAGGGCGATGCGCTGAAAAAACGTGTGGCCCCTTTGGCGGAACAATTGGGCTCTGACATTGTGCTGCCGTGTGACGTCAGCGACCCGGCTTCGATCGATGCGCTTTTCGCAGATTTGCGAAACCGCTGGGACAATCTGGATTTCATTGTCCATGCCATCGGGTTTTCCGACAAGAATGAGCTGCGCGGCAGGTATGTCGACACAAGCCGTGACAACTTCATGATGACGATGGACATCTCGGTTTACTCTTTCACGGCCGTGGCACAGCGCGCCGAGAAGATGATGAATAATGGCGGCGCGATGCTGACGCTGACATATTATGGCGCCGAACAGGTCATGCCGCATTATAATGTGATGGGCGTGGCCAAAGCGGCCCTTGAGGCATCGGTGAAATATCTTGCCGAAGATCTGGGCAAGGACGGGATCCGCGTCAATGCCATCAGCGCGGGTCCGATCAAAACGCTTGCCGCGTCGGGCATCGGCGATTTCCGTTACATCCTGAAATGGAATGAGCTGAACTCTCCCCTGCGGCGCAATGTATCCATCGACGACGTGGGCAAGTCGGCACTTTACCTGCTGTCTGATCTCAGCAGCGGCGTGACAGGCCGCCGCAACCAGACCAAGACCAGCCCCGGTCGCAGCCCCCGTCCAGAACCCGCCAGACACCGCCTGTTTGATCGCAAAAAGAAATGCCGGTCCAGGCGCGGCCATCGCCGCCAGCAGCGTCAGGTTGAAAACAATGAGATGGCTGAGCTCCATCGCTCAGGCTCAGGTCTTGTCGATGTCAGGCGCATCTACCGCCTTCATGCCGACCACATGATAGCCGGCATCCAC
>JBCAZO010000619.1:0-1565 GCA_038532975.1 Pseudomonadota bacterium | reverse complement strand
CTGACACCCCGCGATGGCGGCATCGCGCTTTGCATGGGGCTGTTTCAGGTGGGCGCCGGGTTGGTACTCTATACCATCGGGTCCAAGCACGTGCAAAGCGCGATACCGCCGTCGCGGGGTGTCAGCACCAAAGGCAAGCCAAGCACCAAACAGATCACGCCCATGACCACAATCGCCATGAGACCCGAGACAAACACCGCCGGGAGCATCTCGCCATTCCGGCCCCATCGCAGGGCGATGGTGAAGACAGCAAAGCCAAGCGCGGAAAAGAGCGCCGCGAGGTTGCCGGAAAGCGATGAGACGCCTGAACTGTCGCTGACCATGACGCCGATGCCGCCGCAGGCAGCCAGAATGGCGATCCAGGTATGCACGCGCACGCGCTCACCCAAGATGATCCACGCCAGCACAGCGGTCATGAAGGGCGCGCTGGCAAAGAGCAGCATGGCATCGGCCACGGAGGTGTTCTGAATCGCATAGATGCCGCCTGCATAGGCCGCCACAAGCGACGCGCCGCCGATCATCGTGGGCCATCCGCCCTTGCGGGCCAGCCTGAACGGGTCTTGCCCGGTGCGCAGGCGGATCACGACATAGAGCAGTGCCGTCAGGCCAAACGAACGGTAGAACAGTATTTGCCAGACCAACGCGTCCTCGATCAGACGAATGCCCAACCCCACGGTGGACCACAGCACGCCCGCAAAGATCACCAAAAGGTATCCTTGTACTCGGGTTTCTGGCAGAGGCTGAGCCGGGGTTGCGCCGGTCATGACAGGTTTTCGTCTTCAGGAATTTGCGTTGGGTGAGGGGAGGCCGGAGCAAAGACGGTTTCGGCCACAACCGGCGTGTCATCCGTATGGCGTGTGGCGCGCAGTTCGCGGTAGCCCAGATAGAGCCCGCCGCTGACAATCAGTGCCATGCCGATGAGCGTGTTCATTCCCGGCACTTCGCTGAATACGAAGTAACCAAGTGCGGTGGCCAGCGGCAGGTATGTATAGTCGAACGGCGCCACAAGGCTGGCATTGGCCACCTGATAGGCTCGGCTGATCAGGATGTAGCCGCACATGCCCATGGCCCCAAGCAACAGCAGCAGGGGCCATTGGCTCAGGCCGGCCTCGGGGAAGGTCAGGTATAGATGCGGATAATCGAGCGTGGCGGGGACCAACTGATTAACCAGCCAGCCCATCGGCAAGATAAAAATGCCTGACCATCCGAGCGTATGCAGTCCGACGGTCAAAGAGCTTTCCTGCTCGCCAATTGTGCGCACAAGGATCTGACTGGCCGAATAGGTGATGGCACAGGCGAGCGGCAGCAGGGCGATAAGCGAAAACCCGTCACCTGTGGGGTTGACGGCAATGACCACGCCCACAAACCCGACCGCCAACGCGCCAATCCGGTGGGGACCGATGGTTTCCTTGAGCCAGAATGCGGCCATAAGTGCGGTGATGAGGGGGGCCGAGAAAAAAATCGTGGTGACTTCGGCCAGTCCCATGAAGGGAAAGGCGGTGTAGAAGAGCGAAAACCCAGTCGCAAAGAGCGCCCCACGCATATTCATTTCATGCGTGGGGCGC
>JBCAZO010000618.1:0-1569 GCA_038532975.1 Pseudomonadota bacterium | reverse complement strand
CTTCGGCCTTGATCGTCACGGTGGAGCCGTCGCGCAGGCGCGCAAGGCCGCGAATGGCCACGATGTCGCCTTCGGTAAGGCCGGACAGTACTGCAATGCGTCCATCCCGACGCGCGCCGGTGGTGACTGAGATCCTGCGGGCCTCTTGGCTTTCAATCAGGAACACGTAGGTGGCGGCGGCCTGAAATACGATGGCCTCTTCGGGCACAGTCAGCGCCTCTAGCTCGGATAGGGTCAGGGTCAGGGACATGAACATGCCTGCAGGCAGAAGACCTTCTGGGTTAGGGATCACGGCACGTGTGCGAAAGGCGCGTGCGATGGGATCGATGCGGCTGTCGACGGCCTCAATCCGGCCCTGAAAGCGTTTGTCGGGAAAAGCGGGACTTGTCGCAGTCACTGCAAGCCCTCGGTTGACCCGGCCAAAGAGTGTTTCGGGCAGGGAAAACTCCAGCTCTACCTGGCTGAGGTCGTCCAGCCGGGTGATCATGTCCCCGGCTTCGATGCGCGCCCCGGCATCAACCTCAGAGAGGCCGACAATGCCGTCAAAGGGCGCAGCAATGGTGCGGTCTGAAAGTCTTTGGCGCGCACGCTCCAGCGCAGCCTCGGCTTCGGCCAGACGTGCGGTGGCCTCTTCCAGTGACGCCTGACTGACCGCACTTGTGCTTAAAAGGCGTTCAATCCGGGCGAGAGCGAGTTCTTGCTCGGTCATACGCGCGCTGGCTTCGGCCAAATCGGCGCGCTCGATGGTTTCGTCAAGCTTTACAAGCACATCGCCCTTTTTGACCTTGGCACCCGGCGTGATGTTGAGGGTCACAACACGACCCTCATCCTCGGGCACGATCTCAATTGAGCGCAGCGCGCGGGTCGTGCCCACCGCCTCAACGGTTTCAGAAATCTGGCTTGTCTTGGCCTTGGCCACCTCGATTGTCACCGGGCGCTGTGGTTGATCGACCTCGGCTTCTTCTTCAGGGGTGAGGTACGTGCGATAGCCCTCATACCCGCCGTAAGCGAGCCCTGCCAGACAGCACAGGATCAAGAGCTGTTTGATTACCGACATTCGGACCTTTCCCAAGGCCGCACCCGAAACGTGGCGTGCCGCGAAAAGGTAAACAAGTTCCTGCAAATGGCAAGTTTGCTGACGCTTTTAGGTGCGCGGCAAGATCATATCCGGGTCATATGGCGAGGCAGGGATCACCTTGGCGGGGGTAAGATTGCCGATGATATCAACTTGCATTGCGCACCCAATCTCAGAAAATTCAGGATTAACAAAAGCATAAGCCAGGTTTTTGCCAACGCGGTGGCCCCAGTCACCGGATGTGACCGTGCCGATCACTTTTTCGTTCAGCATAACAGAGGCGCCGCCATGCGCCGGGGCGTCCCGGCTATCGACTTCCAGCGTCACCAGTTGCTTTTGCGGACCACCGCTGCGACGGGCCTCTAGCGATACTTTGCCCACAAAGTCAGGTTTGTTCATGCGCACAAAGCGATCCAGCCCGGTCTCGAAGGGGTCAAATTCTGTCAGGATGTCTGATTTCCAATGAAGGAAGCCTTTTTCCAGACGCATGGACT
>JBCAZO010000617.1:0-1589 GCA_038532975.1 Pseudomonadota bacterium | reverse complement strand
CGAAAGCAATGCACCCGCCACGCGCACATGGGAGCATATCCGGGTTTGGGCGCAAGAAGGCCACGACATCACTGTCATCACCACAGCGCCCAATTTCCCGAAGGGTGAGGTATTCGACGGGTACCGCAACGCGTGGCGCTCGGTCGAAACCGTCGAGGGCATTCGGGTCGTCCGCGTGAAGACGTACATCGCGGCGAATGCGGGCACGCTGAAACGCATGCTGGACTACATCAGCTTCATGATCTCAGCGACGTTCTTTGGATTGCTCGAGCGGCGTCCCGATCTGATCATCGCCACTTCGCCTCAGTTCTTCACGGCCTGTGCCGGATTCGCCCTGTCGGTGCTACGCTGGCGCCCCTGGGTCTTCGAGCTGCGCGATCTTTGGCCCGACTCGATCATCGCGGTCGGTGCGATGAAACCTAGCCTCGCGCTACGGTTGCTGGAGCGGCTTGAGTTGTTCCTGTACCGGCGCGCCAGAATCGTTGTCTCCGTCACATATGCCTTCCGAGACAATCTGATCGCGCGCGGCATCGACGGCGACAAGATCAAGGTCGTGACCAATGGCGTCGATCCCGCCAAGTTCACGCCGCTTCCGCGCGACACTGCACTTTCGACCGAGCTTGGCCTGACAGGGAAAACGGTTATCGGCTATGTAGGTACGCACGGCATGGCGCACGCACTGGACAAGGTTCTGGATGCAGCCGAGTCGTTGAAAGACCGCGATGATATCGTCTTTCTGTTCGTTGGCGGTGGCGCACAACGCGCGGCACTCGAGGAACGCGGTGCCGGGATGTCAAACACGCGTTTCCTTGGCACTCAACCGCGGGAGCAAATGGCGGGCATCTGGTCCGTTTGCGACGTCGCCCTGGTCCCGCTTCGTGACACCCCGACATTCAGGACAGTGATTCCTTCGAAGATCTTCGAAGCCATGGCAATGGGAAAGCCGATCCTGATGTCACTGCCCGAGGGCGAGGCGATGTCGATCATCACAAAATATGATTGCGGCCTGACTGTACCCCCAGAGAATCCACAGAGTCTGGCCGACGCTATCCGTAGATTTTCCGATGAACCAGGGCTGCGCCAACGTCTTGGTAATAATGGCATTTCTGCCGTTCAAAACTATGATCGTGCGACCCTTGCAAAGACCATGCTGCTGCACCTGAAAACCGCTGCTGGCCAGTAGTAAAAAATTAACACCAGTCCCATTTTTCCTGAAAATAGTTGTTGCATTCCCGCGTCTTCCCAGTTTGGATCATCATGGTGATGCCCAAAATGCGGCACGCTATTTCCGGTGGGAGGAAAGCCTGATGACCGACAAGATGGTCAAATCTGCCGTGCGCGTTCTCGATATTTTCGAAGCCTTCGAGGCCGAACAACGTGCACTTACAATTTCCGAACTGGTCGATCTGCTACAGATCCCGCAATCGTCCATGTCGACGCTGATCAAGAGCCTCGTCGCCCGAGGATTCGTGGAATACAACGCTGAAACACGCCGCTACCAACCGTCCGTGCGGTTGTCCTTCGTGGGCAACTGGGTGTTGGGGTCAACCGATGTGAATGCGCGCCTGCACTCACTGGCGCAAAAGCTG
>JBCAZO010000616.1:0-1594 GCA_038532975.1 Pseudomonadota bacterium | reverse complement strand
GGTGGCATGTTCGTCAAAAACTCTGACGGGCTGGGGTTTCTGCGCCATATCAAAGGCTTAGGACCGGGCAAACCTATCTTGGTGCAGGTCATGGGCTATGCTGAACCCGGCAAAGCAATTCCGGTCACAGCGCGGCTCTTATTCAAAAGTAGATACGCGATTGTCACGCCGCACGCGCCCGGTGTGAATGTATCGCGTGCCATTCGAGATGAAGACCGGCGCGATGCGCTGATCGTTTTGGGTAAGACTGCGATGGACGGAAATGAGGCGGGGTTGATCCTGCGTTCATCTTGTGCCGAAGCAGAGGATGACGTAATTGCCGAAGACATCTCTCAAATGGTGTCTGTCGCCTCGCAAGTGGTCAGGGACGCGGGTGAGGGTGGGCCTGAGAAACTGCTGGAAGGGGATGGGCCGCATGAGCTGGCATGGCGCGACTGGCCACAACCTGACCTTTGGTCTGATGCACCGCAAAGTTTTGAAGATCATGGAATTTTAGACCTTTTGGATGGCTTTATGCAGTCGAATGTAAAGCTCTCGGGCGGGGCTTCCCTCTATGTTGAACCCACACGGGCATTGATTGCAGTAGACGTAAACACAGGTACAGACACGTCTGCATCAGCAGGTCTCAAGGCCAATCTCGCCGCGGCACAGGCGCTGCCTCGGGAGCTTCGCGTGCGGGGTTTGGGCGGACAAGTTGTGCTTGATCTGGCACCTATGCCCAAGCGGGACCGCCGTGCATTCGAAAGCGCCCTGCGCGCTGCCTTTCGCAAGGACACGGTCGAGACGACACTGGTCGGTTGGACACCGCTGGGGCATTATGAGCTGCAACGCAAGCGGGATCGCTTGCCTTTGACCGGGGGAATGACATGAGTTGTCCGATCTGCGGAAAAGATACGGTTCAGGCGATGCGCCCATTTTGTTCCAGGCGCTGCGCGGATGTGGATCTGGCCAACTGGATGCGTGGAAAATACGTTGTGGCGGCGGATGATGCGGAAGAAGTCGATGAGGTGGAATTGCGCTTACCGGACTTCACGAAAAGACCCATGAATTGAACGAAAATGCCTCTGGACAGCGCCAAGCAGGTCGCCTAGAACGCTGCGACGTAAACGCCCCGCGTTTCACGTGCCCGGGTAGCTCAGGGGTAGAGCAGTGGATTGAAAATCCTCGTGTCGGTGGTTCGATTCCGCCCCCGGGCACCACTAAATCAGCAAAATATTTGGACCGCGCCATCTTCTTCGAAATGGTAGCCGCAGACCAAGGTATGGCGATCCCGGAAGGACTCGAACCCTCAGCCTGCTGATTAGAAGTCAGCTGCTCTATCCAGTTGAGCTACGGGACCGCTGGTTTTGGTTTAGCGGCGTCTCGGGCCAAGATCAAAGGCTAATCGGCAAATGGGTCTTCGGGATAAGTTACACCGGCAAGGTAAAGGCCTTGCGGCGGGCAGACGGGGCCGCAGGCTGCTCGGTCGCAAGCTTCTAACGCTATCCTGACATCGTCTGGGGACCAAGCCCCGCGGCCGACGCGTTCCAGCGTGCCAACAATGCTCCGGACTTGATTGTGCAGAAAAGATCGTGCGCGCAGATGGAACTGGATT
>JBCAZO010000615.1:0-1597 GCA_038532975.1 Pseudomonadota bacterium | reverse complement strand
CATGAAAGCGCTATTTGACGGCGGGCATGTTCCGGGGTTGATCGCATGCCACCAAGATGAGCCAGCCGGCTGGCTTCAAATCGACCGCAGGTCTGCGTTTCCAAAGCTGACAACCTCAAGATTTCTATATCCAGTCGACGACGCGGAGGTCTGGAGTGTGTCCTGTTTCTTTGTCCATAAGGGATACCTCCGCAAAGGACTGTCCTCGCAATTGCTGAACGCTGCTATGGAGTGGGCACAGAGTCAGGGAGCGACAGTTGTGGAAGGATATCCGATTGATAAGGCGGAAGAAAAATATCCTGCAGTCTATGCATGGACCGGATTTGTTGGTGCCTATTTGGAATCCGGATTCACGGAAGTTGCCAGGCGCTCTGACACGAGACCACTATGCGCAAGCAGATCAATTGAAATGGCCAAACGAGCAATGATTGGGAAAACGAAATGATAACAGGAAGTTGTGAATGTGGCAGTGTTGCTTTTGAGGTGCCGACAGTACGCGAAACAGTAACGGTCTGTCATTGCAGTCAGTGTCGAAAGACAAGTGGGCACCTATGGGCGTCAACTCACGCAGCCTTTGACAGTGTGACCTTCACAAAAGACGACGGGTTGGTTTGGTATGCCTCTTCAGCAGAAGCGAAACGCGGCTTTTGCCAAAAGTGCGGGTCAAGTCTATTTTATCGGATGAACGATGAGGCAGGAATCGGGATTGCGGCAGGTTGCCTGGACAACACGGCCGGTCTGCATGTTGGCAAACACATTTTTATCGCTAACAAGGGCGACTACTACGCAATACCTGACGATGAGACCCAACTTTCAACGACGTGAGCTGGTTGGATCGCATCTCCCCTCAACTCTGCATAACCATGGGTCGAATGCTTGTGCTCAGTCTCATCGCACAATCGCGTGCTGGTCCGAACTCGACTGCGATGAGCATCGACTTCTCTTTCTCAGACCGACATCAATGGACGGCCTCCGTTGAGTTTTGGGGAGCCTTGCCGAAAGCGCTGCCAAAAAAACGCTGACACCAGTTAGCACTGAAAACAGCATGGTATAGCTAGACGTGCTCTCCAGTATTAAGCCCGCAGCTACATTGCCGATTGCGGATCCCATACCTACGACAAGAAAGGATACAGCTGTGATGATCACTGCAACGTCCTGCGGAAAAGCGTTTGAGATCTTGGCTGCGATGAGCCCGAAAATCGCAAAGTAGCCCATACCAAGGATCAATGCCGCGATGCTTACGACCCATCCAATATCGCCAACAAGAAGTGGAACCGGGATTGCTAGACCGAGGCTAAGAAATGTCAGAATCAGTGTTTGCCGAACGGCCGCCACGGTCTGACCAATGGCCGCGCCCTAGTCTTCCTGTATGAAATGTAGGCAGGTAACGGGAACTTCCTGCTGGTTGGGCCAGCTGCGACAGAAATCGCGTTGCCAACCCACGAGGATGGATCCCGGATCGGCGTTGACGAAGAGCTTGGTCACAGGGCTGGTGCGGAGCCAATCCGCATAGGCCTCAACCAGCGCGACCACGTTTGTCGATTCGCCGGCAATGGGAATTTGCCGGGGCCAGTTCAGCATCGGTTGGCGGTTCTCT
>JBCAZO010000614.1:0-1623 GCA_038532975.1 Pseudomonadota bacterium | reverse complement strand
TGCGGCAAGAGTTTCACGCTCGCCCAGAACTTTTTGCAGCACAATTGCCCCTTCGGCCACGCCAGAGACCATATCGCCCAGGGCATCAAGGTCTACTGGTTCTATGGGAGGATAGCGTTCCGCAATTTCTTCGAACATAGCGCGAAACCGTGCGCGCCATCCCAATATCGCCTCACGGTTCAATTCCCGCACACCGCGGTCAAACAGGCGGTCCTGATAAGCCGCAGCCGCAATCACACACCCGGGATGGCCATTGGGCAAATCTGCAAGGATCTCGGCCAGAAGTTTGAGACCAATCAGCATAGCGTGCAGCGGATCGTCATTGAGCTCTCGTGCGCGACCAAACACATCGTCAAAGAGCGCGTTTTCGGCATCAATGTAGCGTTCCAGCAAGGCCCTTGCCAGTGCGTTCTTGTCCTTGAAATGGTAAAAGAACCCGCTGCGCGATATCCCGACGGCGGCCACGATTTCCTCGATGGACGTGGCCTCGAAGCCTTTCTCCAACACGGCCTTTTCGGCCACATTAAGGATGTGCGTCTTTGTATCGGTTTTCCCGCTCACGGTCCGTTCTCCTGTACTGCGAGTCCAGTTGACATTAATCTGGTCTGGGAACCCATTCCAGCGCACGTTTTAAGCTATTGAAATTGAGAAAAAATTATAGCTTGCACAACTGCACCACAGGCGCACTCGCAGTGACTGGTCGCACAGGATATGTCCCTGCCATTCTCATTTTGGAGCGAAGATTATGCGACTGACTGAATTTTTAAAAAGCAACCGCTTCTATCTTACGGATGGTGGCCTTGAGACGTTCATGGTGTTTGACAAAGGCTATGATCTGCCGTGTTTTTCCGCAGCTGTCTTACTTGAGACCGAAGGCGGGCGTGCTGAGCTGAATGCATATTTTGACAGGTTCATTGGCTTGGCTAAGGCCGACAAACGCGGTTATGTCCTAGATGTGCCAACGTGGCGGTCCGGGATGGCCTGGGCTGAGGCACTGAACAAAAACGCTTTGGAGCAGATGCAGGTGAACACCGATGCGGTGCGCTTTGTTGAGGTGATCCGTAAACGGCACGAGACCGAGGCATGTCCGATCCTACTCAATGGTTTGGTTGGTCCAGCGGGTGACGCGTATGCGCCGGGCACGCTGTTATCGGAAGACGAAGCCTTGGACACACACGCACCACAGATCGCAGCGCTCGCGGGGGCTGGTGTGGATTTGATTAGTGCCCTGACGTTGACCCATTCTGAGGAGGCCGTAGGTATTGTACGGGCAGCACAAAAGGTAAACGCGTCTGTGGCCATTGCCTTTACGCTGGAAACCGATGGGCATTTGCCCTCTGGCCAACCCCTGGGCGAGGCTATTGCGCAAGTGGACGACGCGACGGCAAACGGGCCGATCTACTACATGATCAACTGTGCCCATCCGGATCACTTCCGCGACAAGCTGTCTGGTGGTGCAGACTGGCTTGCCCGGATTGGCGGGCTGCGCTGCAACGCCTCTCGCCTCAGCCACGCGGAACTGGATGCCGCTGAGGAGCTGGATGATGGTGATCCGCAAGAGCTTGGTCGGTTGAATGCCGACTTGATCAGGATGTTGCCGAATGTCCGCGTATTCGGCGGCTG
>JBCAZO010000613.1:0-1624 GCA_038532975.1 Pseudomonadota bacterium | reverse complement strand
TCCAGGATTTCTGCGGCGCGGTGAATGCCCGCGCGAATGCGTTGGTATGTGGCGCACCGGCAGGCATTGCCGGACATGTAGTCATCTATTTCTTCACTGCTGGGTTTTGGGTTGTCGGTCAGCAAACCGACAGCCGACATGATCTGACCGGATTGACAGTATCCGCATTGAACCACGTCCAGTTCGATCCAAGCCTTTTGCAACGCAGCTCCGACTTCAGAGTTTTCGATCGCTTCGATCGTTGTGATTTCGACGCCTTCGACGTCTTCCACATAGGTCTGACAGGATCGCGCAGGTGCGCCGTCAAGATGCACCGTGCATGCCCCGCAGGAAGCCACGCCACATCCGAATTTCGTTCCGGTCAATTTCAATTCATCTCGGATCACCCACAAAAGGGGGGTTCCCGCTTCGGCTTCGACGGTTTTCGTCTCACCATTCAAATTCAGGGTAAACGCCATCTGGCATTCCTCCGGGTTGGTTAGGGAAACTTGCAAGGTGTAAACTAGTGCGTTTACCATAGAAGCAAGTGGCGATGCTGTAAACTCTCAAGTTTACACGTGCAAATTGACGGATGCATATACGCGTGGTTAAAGGCTCAACTTATGTCTGATCATAATACTCCAAGCGAATGCAAACGCGCGCAGATCATAGAGGCCGCTGTCGCGGAGTTTCAGGACAACGGGTTTGCCAACGCGAGTATGGATCGCATCTCTGCGCGCGCTTCGGTGTCCAAAAGGACGCTCTACAAGCACTTTGAAAGCAAAGAGAATTTGTTTCGATCTATCGTCGTAGAGCTTTCAGACCGCTTCGCCGGCATGCAGGATATTCAATACGTGTCCGGTCGGGATATCCGCCAGCAGCTGTTGGAACTGGCCTGGGCAGAAGGGCGTATCCTGCTACGTCCTGACGTGATGGCCATGGCCCGCATGATCATAAGCGAAACATTGCGCAATCCGAAACTGGCAGAAGAAGCCCAGGGAAAGCTCGACAAGACGGCGACTTTCATACGCATGTTGAAAGACGCAGATTCCGATGGTCAGTTAAGTGTCGGTGATCCCGAGGCAGCAGGCCAAGAGTTTATCGGTTTGATCAAAGCCAAAGCATTCTGGCCAATGCTCTTCACCGGTTCCGTCGTCAGTGAGAAGGAAATGTCCCAAATCGTCGAAAGTGCAGTCGACATGATGATGAGCAGGTATAGCAAGATTTAGCGCGCTAAGGCGCCTGGTTTTCTGCGACGTTTGTTGGCTCAACCCGCATTGCGAGGCTTTCGCGCTTTCACGATACGCTATCTGGTCTTGTGCAGCCATCGGCTCTGGACGCGCCCGATCAAATATCTTAATCCGTCTTTATGAAACCCGTCCTTGGAAGGACCCAAGTCATGATTTCACCGTCGCAGGGCTAAGCGCCCCTGATCACACGGAGCTTTCGCTCTGACACGCGACTTTTTCGCCGGGCAATGGCCTGGCAGGTGAACCATGACTGACCATATCCTTACGCCGCAAGCACCGACGCGTGCTGAATTCAAACCTCTGATCCGTCTGGCCGTTCCGCTGATGGTGGGCCTTGCAGCCGCGCTTCTGATTGGCGTTGTTGATACTGTAATGATCTCGCCACTTGGCACGGT
>JBCAZO010000612.1:0-1637 GCA_038532975.1 Pseudomonadota bacterium | reverse complement strand
CGCCTACGCTCCAATCCCGACCGCAATCGCATGGTTGGCAGAGTCGCAGGTGCAGCAGGTGGGTCCAAACCTTCGTACTGACTTCAACATGCATCATGGACGGTTTCCTAAGAAATATTGCGGGGAAGTGCGAGCAGGTCTTGATGCCCGATCAAGCAGGTCGTTTGCGATGCTGACTTACGTCGGGAATCGCCCCAGGAATGTGCCGCTTCCTCTCCGGCCTCGAAGGCGGCTTGTGCAATGCCATCGGTGAGCATGGTGAAGAGTTTGCGCATGTCCGGCTTAAGCTGCCAAGGGCTAGGTGCGCAGTGCACGTCGAAGCCAGCTTTTGTCAGGATTTTCTTTGCGCAGGATGGAGCGTCCGGGCCAAGTGCAGGTCCGAAGCCCTTGTTGCGGCGCTGGTGGGCGTTGAAGGCTTTGGTCATCCGGGCATCGCGAGGGTCTTCGGGTGTCCAGCGCATGGTTCCGTTATAGGTGAGCGGGGCATAAAACGGGGCGTTGATAAGCGCCACAAACGAGACAAGCCAATCCTCTGACACAAGGTCCAGCAAGGCTGATGCGGTGACGAGCGTCACACCGTCGATCGGCAAGGCATCGAGTTGTTTCAAATCCACCTGCCAAGGTTCCGCCGTTTCCCCCGCCGACAATGTCGCGCATTGCAACAGATCCGGATCGTTGTCCAATAGCCGCCACTGTGCCTTACCTTTAAGGTGAGGTGTCATGGCTCGTACGGTTGCGCCCGTGCCGCAGCCAAGATCGAGAATCACCGGGGAGGGGCCCGCGGCAGCCGCCGCCTGTTTAAGCAGGGTGTCATCGCGCGCAGCCCGGTCGGCTGGTTCGCGCAGCGCAAGCCAGTCTGAGGAGAATCCCATAATTAGATATCCCCTTCAAACCACGCGCGGGCGACATGGCTTTCGTGAAGCGTGATCCGCAGACGTCGAACGCGCTTGTCATCATTGAGAGCGCCTGAACGGACGCGTTGAGCCATCTGCTCAAAAATATACTGGCAAAGGAACTCGGTGGTTGTGAATTGTCCTTTGAATTCTGGCACTTCATCGAGGTTTTTATAGCGCAAAGGGGCCAGCACATCAGCTAAAGACTCGGTCGCGAGACCGATATCGACAACAAGACTGTGGGCGTCGATCTCTTCGGTGAAAAAGGCCGCATCAATGGTGAATGTCGCACCATGCATACCCTGGGCCGGGCCAAAGACATCGGCGGGCAAACTGTGTGCGATCATGATGTGGTCACGGACTTCTACGGCGAACATGGCGGCTCCTGGGAGGTGTTGGATTGGGTCTATCGTTCATAGCGGATGCGATGACACAACGTGGCTGGATCAGACAGGATATCTCCGTAACACGCCGGTAAGTCATCAAACGACGTCTCGCCATTTACCAACTCATCAAGCGTCGGGTCGCAGACTAGATTTAACGCTTTGATCAACCGCCTTTTGAAAGTCCATCGGGGGCGGCGATAGGGCGGCAGTTGACCGACCTGCGAACTGATGAGCCGCAGGCGGCGGCTGTGAAACGCGCCGCCCAGTGGTGCAAGTGTTGCGCCTGATCCGTACCAGCTTCCTTCCACAATAGTGGCGTCCGGTGCGGCGCAATCGATTGCGGTTTCAAGACCCTCGG
>JBCAZO010000611.1:0-1644 GCA_038532975.1 Pseudomonadota bacterium | reverse complement strand
TGGCGAGCAAATTAAGCCTGAGATGCGCAACATGGAACATTCATCGCGCAAAAGGACGCGATGGTGTCGTCGATCCAGAGCGCGTGGTGAAGACGATTGAATCCCGCATGGCCTCGCTTGGCTTGGATGTTCTGGCTTTGCAGGAAGCGGATGAAGAACGCCGCCCTCATGCGAAGATTGTTGATGTTGAACAGATTGCCCGCATTGTCGGACTCGACTACGCCCATGACCATCCAAACTTGCGTTGGGGACCGGAAAGCCACGGGTTTCTAGGCACGATCCTCTTTTTGCATCCCCGTCTGCGACGACTGCAAACGGATCTCATCGACCTACCTGGTCACTGCCATCGCGGTGTTGTGGCGATTGAGGTCCAAACGGCCGGGCGGAACTTTCGCATTGCGTCAACACATCTATCCTTGTCACAACCGCTTAGGATCCTGCAAATGCGCATTTTTGGACAGTATCTTCGCCGAAGGCCCCGCATGCAGACCATTTTTCTGGGCGATTTCAACGAATGGCGGCCGTGGGGCGGTCTGATGTTCAATAACCGATTGGTCGGCACAACTCTCAGAGGCCCGGCGCATCGCACCTTTCCCAGCAAACGACCAATGTTACCACTCGACCGAATTTTGACAGATCCGCCCGGACGCCTGAGTGATGTCGGTGTGCTCAAAGACCCCGAATTTTCAGCGTCCTCTGACCATTTGCCTCTTATGGCCGTTGTCGAAATTCCATAAGCGAGACCGAGACCATAGGATGAGTTTCACCATCTCCTCTACTCAAATGAGCTTGTCGTATTAGATTACGGCAACCGGTCAATCAGGAACGAGCATGCTCCGCAACGACCCACAGACCCTCGGCGACCCATCGGCAATCAGGCCGCCTCTTGCCTCGTTCGCTGGCGTGGCTTTTGTTCTATCAGTCCCACTTGCTTTGACATCAGCCGCCACGATGCAGTCCGCTCTGGTCGCGCTTGGTAGTTTTGTAATTGCAGCAGCCCTTTTAGCCCGCAGTTTCAAGAGGGACTACCCACACAGAAGACTGGGGTTATGCAACGTCGTCACGTTAGTTCGGGTGGCACTCGTAGCTTTCCTTTTTGGCTCGCTTTTTGATCCGTACATCTCTGACTGGTTCATCTTCTGCGTTGCTACTCTTGCCTTCACTCTCGATGGGTTCGATGGCTGGCTAGCGCGCCGGGCGGATCTTGCTTCCGGCTTTGGCGCACGGTTTGATATGGAAACCGATGCGGCGCTCGCAGCGGTTCTTTCACTGTCACTTTTGACAAGCGGAATTACCGGACCAGAGATCCTGATCCTCGGTTTCACGCGATATGCATTCGTGCTGGCAGCGCAGTTTATACCTGCCCTGAAGCGAGATCTGCCCGTGTCGTTTCGGCGCAAGGCGATCTGCGTGGTGCAAATCGCGGCACTGATTGTACTCATCTTCCCCTTGACCCCAGCCGCTTTGGTCCAGCCCATTTCAGTTGCAGCCGCTGCACTCCTGCTGTGGTCTTTTGCAACAGATATCTGGTGGCTCCTGCAGCAGTCCGGCGTTGAAGCGTCCCACGAAGTACAATCCTTATCGCCCCTTGGAGATTTGTTCAGCCGTCCATTCGTTCGGAACGCGGCACGCCTCACCCTTGCG
>JBCAZO010000610.1:0-1645 GCA_038532975.1 Pseudomonadota bacterium | reverse complement strand
CAATCTACCGCGGATCAGGCGCAACCGCTTCGAGGACCGCGGCTGTCCGAGCTGAACGGCTACCACCGTATGGTCGCGCAGCAGAAAGCTTCTTACCGCAGGCACCGGCGTTGCAAGCTGATCCGTCTGCCCCACTATTTGGACGCCGTGATCGAAGGCTTCGAAGCCTTTAGGAAACTCGCCAAACGCCAACGGTGGCTCATCTCGTCACTGCTTTTGCGCTGACAATTGCCCTAGGAGTGCCAACACTAGGCACTGTCACGTCTCGCTTTGATCGCAAGCACGTTCGTCTGGGCGGTCTGGCTGTGTTCGTTCTGGATAACCTCGCCGTGGCGATGCTGCAAAGTTACGAGGCCTTGCTGGTCGCACGGTTCATAAGTGGCGCAATGGATGGCCTGTTTTACGGCGTCGGCAGCGCCACAGGCGAGCAACTGTCATGGTAGCTTTGTTCGTCGGATTGTTTCCTGATAAAGACGCGATTGCCTTCCTTGAGATGGACCTGAAGGACCCGCTGGATGAGATCGGCGCGCCTGACCTTGTCATCGTCGGAAATCAGACTGAATTCTGCATCGACACGACATGCCGTCGGGCAGTCAGCGAAGGCTAAAGTGTGACGCTGCTCTCAGACTGACGCAGCACCTGGCCGAGCGATTGGCCTTCGGCTGAGACGATCATTGCCCATCACAATCACGTCCTTGGACGGCAGTTCGTAAGTGCCGTAGTCGCCCATGAGTTTGATTGGTCACAGGCATGACAGGATCACACCCGATTTCCTGCCATATCCGATATGTGATCGACCCAAACCAAGTCGAAGCGTTCGGGCGCTGTGCGCGAGCTTGGATACCAATCGTAGAGAGGTTCGGCAGGACGCGTTTGGGGTACTTTCTACTATTGGAAGGGGCGAACAAGATAGCCTATGCGCTGTTCCCATTCGGCAGCCTGACAGAATACGAGGCCTGTCGATCGGCGGGCATGGACGATCCTGAATGCATCGCAGCTTTCAAGATACCGAAGGACACTGGCTGTATCCTCAGCTATGAGAGGTCGTTCTTCAGACCGTCGTATGATGTTTGAACAGACGCGCTCTTCCGCCGAATCCCAAATTGTGTGGACGGCTTAAGTCACGCGTAGCTGCGGATTGTGCGAGGCGCGCCAATTGCCTGGATCGACCTCCATAGGAAAAGTTCAAAACGGCTCCGAAAGAAACTCAGGTACCGCCTCAATGACCAACGCCCTCGCCTCGTGATCGGTTCCGACCAACAGGGCCTCTCCTCTGCTAGTCGAGACATCTTGCCGTCGGCGCATAAGCAGGTTGGCAGCGTCAAGCGAGTGCGCGGCGGCGTTCGGATAGGGATGAGCTCAACAGGCTCCACGCGCGCACGCAAATGTCTTGAGAACGCCGCACATGGTGCAGCGGGTGTCTAATGGTCCCAACCGCTTTTGAGGATAGGTATAGAGGCAACCGTCCTCCACTTCCCGGGTCCGACGTTTGTAAAGGGAGCTTCTTGGAAGTCGGCCGCATGAGGCCAGAAATCAATCGACGGCTTCTCCAAAAGGCTGGAAGGAAGTCGGGGCTCAGGTCAAGTTCTTTGGAAAGGGTTGGATGGGGGCCGGAATAGACTGCCAATTTCGCGCACCCACAATT
>JBCAZO010000609.1:0-1647 GCA_038532975.1 Pseudomonadota bacterium | reverse complement strand
GTCAGGCGGTATCCCGGCCTCGGCGCGTTTTTCTTCGTTGAAGGGCGGCTTGAGCGCACCGTGAAAATAACGGCGCACGAGAGAGTGGAAAGCGTCTTTGGGATCCAGTTCATGCCGGCCACACAGAAAGTGGAACCATTTTGATCCGTAGGCCACGTGGCTAACCTCTTCGGCATAAATCGTGGTCAGCGCGTTTACAGCCTTGTCATCCTTGGCCTTCCGGAAAATCTCAATCATGCCCGGGGTAACGTCCAAACCGCGCGCTTCCAGAACCATGGGCACAACTGCCAGCCGCCCCATAAAGTCATCCATCGTGTCTTCGGCGGCGCGCCACATGCCTGCATGGGCATCGAGCGCGCCATAGTAACTTCCCAGTGCTTCAAGACAGTCACATACCAAATTGAAATGTTTGGATTCTTCGTCCGCGGCTTTCACCCAATCGTCATAATATCCGATGGGCATTTTCGTTTCAGAAAACCGTGGAATGATGTCCCAATGCAGATCGACCGCATTCAGCTCTATATGAGCAACCGCATGTAAGATCGCGATGCGACCGGCCTCTGTTCCGGGGCGCCGCCGCGGCACGTCGCGCGGGTCAAGCAGGCGCGGCACCTCTGGGCGAGAGGGGCGTAGCGGGGCTTCCGCGCGCCCAACAGGCAAAGGCGTTCCTGCCTCGCGTGCTTCAAACCAGCGCGCGGCATGAGCGCGTGACAGGGCGGTCTTTTCGCGCCCATCGGCGGTGGTCAAAACCTCCACCGCCATTTGAGATAAAGTGAGTTCAGTCATGCGACGTCTGTGTCACAACGCGCGCACGGCCTCCAGCACTTCTTCGGCATGACCCGGCACTTTCACCTTGGGCCAGATCCGAACGATCTTGCCATCACCGCCAACCAAGACCGTCGTGCGTTCAATCCCCATGTATTTCTTGCCATACATGCTCTTTTCTTTCCAAACGCCGTACTGCTCGCAGACCTCCCCTTCGGCATCGGACAAAAGAGGAATGCCCAAGCTATGCTTGTCACGGAACTTGTCATGTTTGGCCACGGTGTCTTTGGAAATGCCAAAAACCTTGACGCCAGCCTTTTCAAACTCAGCGTTCAGGCCAGTAAAGGCAATAGCCTCTTTGGTGCAGCCCGAGGTGTCATCCTTGGGGTAAAAGAACAGAACGACGGGCGCGGGGCGCTGCTCTGAGAGCGTCACGGTGTCTCCACCATCGCGTGGAAGGGTAAAATCCGGGGCCAAATCGGCGATTTCGGGCATGTTGGAACCTCCAAAAAGAAAAAGTGAGTTTTAAATTAGAGTGTAACGCGCGAGAATAAAGGCAGCAGGCAGGCCAAGTGGCCATAACGGGAAAAATGACCGAAACGGCAGAGACAAAACCACGTCGTGGCTGGGTAAAGAAAACCGGCATGCGTTTGGGCGTCGGCCTGCTTTTGCTGGCCGGGGTCACGGCGATTCTGTTTTCGGCCATGATCGGCATGCGGATTTCTGCGCCCGATTGGGTGCGTGACCGGCTCACCACCGAGATCAACGAAGAGCTTGAGGGCGTATCGCTCCATTTCGGAGACGTGGCGGTTGTGTTGAACGAAAACCTTGTGCCGCGGCTCTGGCTGCGGGACGTGATGCTGCGCGACGACACCGGGTTAC
>JBCAZO010000608.1:0-1649 GCA_038532975.1 Pseudomonadota bacterium | reverse complement strand
GGTTCAAGTTCCGCGCTTGCGACCCAAAGGAGCTGCAGACTCTGGCCAAACGCGCCGCGCTCATACAGTCTGGATTGGGTCGGCCCTAAAGAGAGACGTCACAGAGCCCCACAGCTATGCAAGTGTTTCCGTGCGGCCATCAATGGCCAATATTTGGCCAGAGATCTTCCCGCCAGCATCTGATGCGAGGAAGGATACACTATTCGCAATATCCTCGGCCTTAACCCATGTCTTCATAGACACGCCCGAAACATAGAATTGGCGCACTGTGTCTTCGCTTTCGCCGCGCGCCTTCGCTTCGTTAGCAATCACTCTATCCATGCGCGGCCCTTCAACTGCTCCTAGGCAAACCGCATTGACGCGAATGCCATAAGGGCCCAGCTCCATGGCGAGGGTCTTTGTCATGCCGACAATCGCCCATTTCGCAGCCGCATAGGGCGCGCGCAGGGGGTATCCCATGATCCCTGCCGTCGATGACGTCATCACAATCAGCCCGCTTCCTTGCGCTTTCATAAGCTTCGCCGCCCATCGGCAGGTCAAGAAAGAGCCGTGCACATTGGTCTCGATGCACCTTTGCCAATCGCCATAGCTTAGGTCTTCAATCGGCCCTGCCGGTCCACCTGTCCCAGCATTGGCACAAACGACATCCACGCCGCCCCAAGTTGCCGCCAACTCGTCGAGAAAAGACGCCATCTCCGCCTCTGCGGTCACATCCACCGTTTGGCAGATCGCCTCTGGGAATTCGCGGGAGAACGCCGCAACAGCGTCAGGATCAGCGTCGCAAATGGCAACACCTGCGCCCTCGCTGAGGAACTTCATAGCAATGGCGCGGCCGATCCCGGCTGCCCCACCCGTGATCAACACATGTTGGCTCATATTGACCATAAGCTCCCTACCACGCGACCTCACCCGTCTATCGCCTGGACCCGAATTGTCACAGTAGAATCGAAGTGTTTCTCCGCTTCAACATTACTTCGCGGTTCGGTTGGACCAAGTCTGAAAGGCCGCCTTTTCGTCAGAACATGCCTGAAGCGAGATCGCGATCATTTGATTCTCATCACTGCGCCCGGTGCGCGTCTCACCTGTCAACGTTAAACACATGTTCGGTGCCGCTTCTGGGGCGATGGTACCTTGGCCGTCAAACACCCAACTTTGCGCGGTCGAACCATCACAGCCAGCCAGTTCAACGGACGCGCCTGTCGCGGTTGACGGGGCCTGAATGCACACATCAAACTCTGGCATAAACAAGATACCGTCTAGAAATTGATCCGGGTCAAAAGCCTGATCGACAAGCACTTCTCCGGATGGGCTGTAGCAAGTGTGAGCCTGAAGCCCATCTTCAGGGTTTGCATCGGCACCTCGTCCCTTAGCAATGTCGATGCAATAGCCATTTTGAATGTTATCGAGCATATCGACTACGTAGATTTCAACGTTCTCAGCAAATGCGGGGCTCGCAAAAGCCAGAACAAAAGTTGCAGCTGGCAATGATTTCGAAATTGGCATGTCTACTCCGATCTTTCGTTTTGGGTGGCTCAAAATTCCAGGCAGGCAAGGTTTATACGGTGGGAAGTGCGCTTTCCGTCGAAGGAAAATGGACAACTGTTCGCAGCGTAGCATCAAGGGGTTGGGGCACTGATCAGCTATTCTCT
>JBCAZO010000607.1:0-1649 GCA_038532975.1 Pseudomonadota bacterium | reverse complement strand
CTGAGGCATGCATGTTCACAATTAGTGCGATTGGCTCAAAACGAAAAATTTCGCGCGCATTTACCCCTATCCTGTGAAAAAATCGCGCGACTCAGGCAAAACCGCACTTAGAGGGATCATGGGCCAAACACTTCGAAAACCAGAAATTATTGGAATTGCCCGGCGCGAAGGCAAAGTCACGGTTGATATGCTGGTAGACCACTTTGGTGTAACCCCACAGACCATTCGCCGCGACCTCACCGAACTCGCCGATGCAGGTCAACTAGAGCGCGTTCATGGTGGTGCATTGTTGCCGTCTACCACCGTTAATATTGGCTATAACGAGAGGCGAGAGCTCAATCAGTCCGCCAAAGTCGATATCGCCCGGCTTTGCGTGCAGCATATTCCGCATGATTGTTCTGTGTTTCTCAACATCGGCACGACGACAGAAGCCATCGCAACAGAACTGCTGCACCACCGGGGGCTTTTGGTTGTCACCAATAACACCAACATTGCTCTCATTCTTTCTGCTAATCCAAATGTTGAAGTCGTCGTCACGGGTGGCAACTTGCGGCGTTCAGATGGCGGCTTGGTGGGCGAACTAACCAAGCAGACAATCGAACAGTTTCGCTTTGATCTGGCCGTGATTGGATGCTCAGCTCTCAGCGAAGAAGGCGATATCCTGGACTTTGACATTCAGGAAGTTGGCGTAAGCAAGGCCATCATCCGTCAAAGCCAAGCGGTGTTTCTCGCCGCGGATGCCTCAAAGTTTGAACGCCGCGCGCCAGCAAAAATTGCAGACCTTTCGGAGGTTGATGTGTTCTTCACCGACAAGAAGCCTTCAAGCCGCTGCGTCAAATTCTGCGACACGCACAGTACCGAAATAGAAGTGGCCACAGACAAATCTGGTCAATAGGGCACGCGAAAAGAATCACTTAAACTAGATTGCGCCCAGAAACGTGAACAATAATTCCCAATGCCTGTGCTTTGTTGAGTAATTCGAAAAAACGAAATTCCTTTCATCTAGAAACTGACGCTACGTCACAACACATCCACCCTGATATAAATTATTGTAATTAATAATAAATTCCACTTTCCGGGTAACAGGAACTATCCATTCCCACTGATTCCAGACACAATATCAGGCGATCTCATCCTCGCGCTCTCGGGTTACTGCCTTTGACCCGAAGCAGAGCAACAGGAGGAAGAAATGAGTGAACTGCTGAAGCAATATGTGCCAACTTTCGGCGCGCTGTTGATCACCGGACAAAGCGAACCTGCGTTTGCATGGGCACATGATGCTCGTAAACAGAAAACCAAAGTACGTCGCGAAGAAATCGTCGAGCTTTTCAAAGAAGAGCTTCGCTAAAGCCGCGTCACCACAAATCCAGTATCAAGCAGATTTGCTGGGATTTTGGTGGAGCCTAGGTCCGTATAACCCTTGTCGCAGGGTGTTTCACGCCGTCCTAAATTTCCATATGATTCAAGGGGTATAGAGGGAAGATAGTTTCAAACCGTTGCAGGCTGTCGCAAATAATCTTATACTTTGCGGTGGGAAAAACGGTGGGAAACATGCCTAGCAACCTAACTGCAAGAAAGGTCCAGACGGTCACTGAGCCGGGCATGTATAGCGACGGTCAAGGGCTCTATCTTTGCGTAGCCCCTGGCGG
>JBCAZO010000606.1:0-1652 GCA_038532975.1 Pseudomonadota bacterium | reverse complement strand
CAGAAGCTTCCTGGATGGCACCACGTGCCGGATGTGCCGATTGCGGTTTCGCCGTTCTTTAGCTGGCCGCCTGATCCGCGACGTATGGTGCGGTGGATTGCTGTGCGGTGGTTTCAGATCGCCGAAAACTCGATCCTTGTTGTATTCGCCCTGATCTGTTGGTGGCTGTTTCAGCCGTCTCTGGAGACAGCCAGGACGCTGAGCCTCGACTGGGTGCTGGGCATATGGCTGCGCAACATGGGGCTGATGATTGTGGTTGCTGGTGGTCTGCACTGGTTTTTCCATGGGGCGCGGCGACAGGGAGATCGGCTGAAGTTCGATCCGCGGGACCTTATGCGCAAGGGCAAACAGTTCACGTTGGGCGGCCAGGTGCGCGACAATATGTTCTGGAGCCTGACAAGCGGCGTGGGGTTCTGGACCGCCTATGAGGTGCTGATCTTTTGGGCTATGGCGAATGGCTATGCGCCGGTGCTGTTCTGGTCAGACAACCCGGTCTGGTTCGTGCTGCTCTTTCTGCTGACGCCAGTGTGGATTTCGTTTCACTTCTACTGGATCCACCGTGCCCTGCATTGGGGACCGCTCTACCGGATCGCGCACAGCCTGCATCATCGCAATATCAATGTGGGGCCTTGGTCGGGGCTGTCGATGCACCCTGTGGAACATCTGATGTTCTTTAGCTCGATCCTCATTCATTTCGTTGTCCCGGCCAATCCGCTGCATATCCTGTTCCATATGCAGCATCAGGCGCTGACAGCGGCGACTTCGCATACCGGGTTTGAGAATATGCTCGTGAAAGACCGCAAGACGCTGGCGCTGGGGACGTTCCATCATCAGATGCACCACCGGTATTTTGAGGTGAATTACGGGAATTTAGAGATGCCCTGGGACAAGTGGTTTGGCACGTTCCATGACGGCACGGTCGAGGCGCATGAGGCGTTGAAGGATCGGCGGGGGCGGCGGTAGGAATTGGCGTTGGAAGACGGGTTTGAAAGAGCCCTGTGTGGCAACTAACAAATCAAGACTGCAAAATAGATTACCGCTGATGAGAACTCGGAGGCTAAAATGACCGAAGGAAATGATCTCCTGTTGGTGCAGGTCATCGAAGCTACGATGAAAAAGCTGGAGCAAGCAGATGAGCTAGTAATCTGTAGTGAGACGCCTACAAAAGTCGCGACCGAAATCGCCAAGGCAGTGGACCACATAGTGCCTGACACTGGTTTGTCTTTCCTCGAAATGTCCGGTGTTCGAGCGCTGATTCTTCAAGCAATAAGCCAACCGGCATTTTTCGATTGGGAAATGCCGACGCTAACAGGTTTTTCAGCGGAACAGTTTGAAGCAATAGCTGAAAAACTTCCTCGCGAATAACCGCTTATTCCACACAACCACCATAACTTCACGTCACCAAAGGCACGGAATCAAGGGGCGTAGCCCCGCCGTGCCAGCGACGGACCGGCCCGGAAGGGCCGTCGCTTTGTCAACGTATGCGCGGGGAATTTTCGGCAGGCGGGTTTGGTTGGGATAAAGCGCATCAATCAATGTGAGGCCGCGTCGTCCCCCGGTCCGCCGCTGGCACGGCTTAACACAAGCGCCTGCATGGCATCCCAACAGCCATCTGTCACCCCCTCCGCTTCGCTTTCAACGTCGGATCCGCC
>JBCAZO010000605.1:0-1665 GCA_038532975.1 Pseudomonadota bacterium | reverse complement strand
CAATTTCCTTGGGATAGATATTGTAGCCGCCCGAGATGATCAGGTCCTTGTTGCGCCCGACAATATGCACATAGCCACGATCATCTCGGGCGGCTACAACATCTACCCCAAGGAAATTGAGCTGGTGCTTGATGCGCAACCCGGCGTGCTGGAAAGTGCGGTGATCGGTGTGCCCCATGCGGATTTTGGGGAAACGGTCGTCGGGGTTATCGTTCCCGAACCCGGTGAAACGCCCGACCTTGACGCCATAGCCAGTTCCGCCACCACATCCTTGGCGCGCTTCAAACATCCACGTAAGCTGGTCTGCCTCGACGCCTTGCCGCGGAATGCAATGGGCAAGGTGCAAAAGAACATCCTGCGTGAGCAGTACAAGGACCTTTTTGTGCCTGCATAAGCCAGGGATAGTCGCAGGCTCAAATCAGGCGGCCTGCTTTCCTGCCTTCCAGCCGATGAAGATCAAAGATCCAGCAATCGCGATTCCCAAAAGGTCCGTGCGCCAGTCCCCTGAAATCATGCAAACGGCCCCGATCAAGAGCAATAGCCGCATAACCGGGCCTGCCGATCCGATAAACCAGCCTTGGACCGCACCGGCCAGCATGTACACTCCCACCAATGCCGTGACGAGATTGCGCAGGCTCACATACCAGGGCGCTTCCATCAAAAGGCCCGGACTGTAAAAGAACATGAAGGGCACGATGAACGCGGCAAGCCCCACCTTGAAGCTCGTGACCGAGGTGCGCATCGGCTCCGAGCCTGCAATCGCTGCTCCGGCATAGGCCGCCAGCGCCACAGGCGGTGTGATCGCTGAAACCACGGCAAAATAAAACACAAAGAAATGCGCAATGAGAGGCCGGATGCCTATTTCGATCAACCCCGGGGCAACAACCGACGCCGCCACTGCATAGGCGGCTGTGGTTGGCATGCCCATGCCGAGGATCACGGCGATCATCATGGCAAAGACCAGCGCCAGAAGGGTGCTTTGCTGTGCCAGATCGAACAGCAGGCTGGAGAAGCGGGCACCGACACCTGTGAGAGAGATAACTCCCACAATGAGACCCGCACAGGCGCACACAATGATGATCTGAAGCGACATGCGCCCGCCGTTACCAAGCGCTTCGTAAACTTCGCGCGGCCCCATGCGGTAAGGCGTCAGCCAGCTGACAACAGCCGCCGACGCGATCGCAAGCGTGCCTGCACGAATGACGGAGTAGCCACTGAAAAGCGCGCCGATCAGGATGACAATGGGCAGGAACAAATACACCTGCCGGATCAGATCAGACATTTTTGGCAATTCATCTGAGCGCAGGCCGCGCATCCCGGTGCGGCTGGCCTCAAAATCGACCATGAAGTAGATCGAGGCAAAGTAGAGGATGGCGGGTATCAGAGCTGCAACAACCAGTTCTGTGTAAGGAATGCCGGTGATCTCGGCCATAATGAACGCACCGGCCCCCATGATGGGCGGCATGATCTGTCCTCCGGTCGAGGCCGCGGCCTCGATCGCGGCTGCGGATTTCGGCTGGTATCCAACCTTTTTCATCAGTGGAATTGTGAGCGAGCCGGTTGAGACAACATTGCCCGCAGAGGTGCCGTTGATCATGCCCATAAGGCCCGAAGCCAGAACTGACACTTTGGCCGGGCCACCGCGCGCGCGGCCTGCGGCAGCAA
>JBCAZO010000604.1:0-1669 GCA_038532975.1 Pseudomonadota bacterium | reverse complement strand
CCGCTTCGCGACCAGCTAGCTGATTGCTCTCCATATCCCGCAGATCATAGGTTTCCAGAAACCCGTTATGCCGAAATGTGGTTGCCATCGCATTGGTGATCCGTTCGGCGACCACGTCGGCCATCGCATCATCCGCGATTACGACCGGATTGCCGATAAGCACACATGGTCGCGTCGAAAAGTTAACCGGTTTGACAGGCACAGCCACAGCGCCGGTGTCCACCATAGCGCCGCGATCATCCTCGACACGTGCCTCAAAGGCCTGACGCTCTTCACGAAGCCAGTCTTCGCCACCTTCATCCAGGCGCGGTGCATCCTCAAAGAAAACCGCTCGACTGTCGCACCCGGGGTCCAGTTCAACATCAACACCCGAAAGCCAGATATGCTCGTAATCGGCCTGAACCGTGTCGCTCCACGGGCCAAGCAACTTGCGCAAGGCATGCAGGCATTGACGCAAAGAATTGCTGGCCTGATCCTCAAATGACCGCCCCCAAAGCCGCGCTTTGAGCCAGTCGCGCGACCGGCGCTGATCCCGCGCGGTTGCAAGCATCGCCAAGAGCACGCGGCCCTTCTTTTCCGACAATCGGATTTCATTTCCTTCAGGGTCACATAGCTGGAAATTCCCAACAAGCGTCAGCGTCAGGCGTTCCTGATCTGTCCCTTTGAAGCTCCCCATGGGCGCATCCCCACCAAATCCGTCGCTTCCATCGGCCCTTACAAGGGTTTCTTCTTCAAGACTACGCACAGCAGTTGCTGCATGGCAACTGCTATCCCAGCGCCTGGCAAGCGGTTCTCGGTCTAAGTGTGTCATGTAAACTAATCTCCAAACCGTGCAGATGGGCCGCCAAAATTACTTGGCAAAAGCTCATCCTGCCACGGCACGTACTCAGCATTGAAATGAACCGTTGCCCCTGGTTCGTTCTCGCCCAACAAAACGCAATGCGGCGACGCGGCACTGGTTCGGGGGCCGGGCTTGAACCGCGCGGCCCCCTTCAGGCTCACACTTGCACCTGAATATTCCAGGGCGAAATACCCATCGCCACCAATAAACGTACCCTTTGCTTCGAACCCATCCGGAACGTTCTGTTCCACGATGAAGACGTATTGTCCGTTTGGTCCCTGCGAGACGAGCGTTGCGCACATGACAAGGTCGGGAGAAAGCCCTTGTGGAGCTTCACTCTCAAGCCCCGTGCACGCTCCGGCATTGGAGACACTCAAATATGATTTTTCCCCCCCAGATCTTGATACAATTAGATACTCACTACGCTGACTAATGATCGTTTGGGGATGCAAATAACTTGCCACAGCCCGCCGGTTTTGCATGGCAATACAAAAAGTCACTTCAAAAAATCCTCCTCTCTCACCTCGCAGGGTAGCTCCCACTATTCCGGTAATCTGTAAGGGGGGTGTTAAGAGTGGCGTTAAAGAAGCGTTAAAATTCAGAAATAAATTTATTTATGTTTATTAACAATTAGTTAACTACTTAAATTCTCCAACCACCTCAAAATCACTCAGATTTTTTTGACGTTTTTTTGCCTGCAGTCCTCTGCAAAAGCTAACGGCCCGTTGATGACGCTAGGGCAAGCTTGAGATGTGGGTGGCACCAAGACGCGGGTCACGCGTCATTTTTATTTGGAGGAAATTTTTATGAAGTTACCTTTTTCAGAAC
>JBCAZO010000603.1:0-1677 GCA_038532975.1 Pseudomonadota bacterium | reverse complement strand
ACCAGTTGCTTTTGCGGACCCTGCTTGCATCGGTTTTCAAGCGCTGCCTTACCTATAAAATCCGGTTTGTCCATGCGCACAAAGCGATCCAGCCCGGTCTCGAAGGGGTCAAATTCAGTCAGAATGTCTGATTTCCAATGAAGGAAGCCTTTTTCCAGACGCATGGACTCGACCGCGCGCGACCCAAAGAGGGTCAGACCATGCGCTTCACCGGCTTTGCGCAGGGCGAGATAAGCGGCATAAAGTTGGTTGTTCGGGACATGAATTTCGTAGGCTAACTCTCCGGAAAAGCTGAGAGAAAAGACTGTAGACGGGGAAATTCCAACGAAGCATTCGCGCACGGACAGCCAGGGGAAGGCCTCTGCCGACCAGTCTCCGCGACTGGCAGATGACAGCACATCCCGCGCCTTGGGGCCAGCCAGCACCAGGATCGTTTGTTCGTTGGTCAGGGATCGGAATTGCACATCGTCTTCGGGACGCAAATGTAGCTTCAGCCAGTCCATGTCATGACCTTCAGACGCGGCGGCCGATCCATACCAGACCCGGTCCGGGCCACGGTCTGAGGCAGGCAGGTTGGCGATGGTGCATTCGCCCTTTAGCATGCCCTTATGGTTGAGCAGATAGGCCAGCCCCGCGCGCCCCGGTTTGCGCGTCACATGTCCGCAAACCATTCGGTCGAGGAAGTTATGCACACCTGAGCCGGTCAGCTCGAAGCGGTTGAAACCGTTTACCTCGGTTAATCCCACGCCGGTTTGAATGGCCTTAACCTCTGCTGCGACGACATCGAAGGTTTGATTGAACCGGAATGAGTGGGTTTCCTTGAAATCAGGGGATGGTTTGATGAAATCCACACGTTCCCAACCGTTTACCACGCCAAATTCAGCCCCCTCAGCCGCCAGAACCGGCGTGAGCGGCGTGGTCTTGATCGGGCGGCCCGCCGGGCGGTGCTCATGTGGGAAATGAAAGCGGAATTCGTTCTGGTAGTCTTCGGTGGCCTTCAGAGCTGTAAGTTCCACATTGCCATGTCCGGTGAAACGGCGCGGATCGAGAACCCAGGTGTCATAGCATGCCTCGCCATGCACGATCTGTTGGGCGAGCAACCAGCCGTGCCCGCCGCCCTCTCCAAGACCGGCGCGCAAGCCTATGATGCAAAACGCATTTCTCTTACCTGGGATCGGCCCGACCAGCGGCGCGCCATCAATTGTATAGGTGATCGGGCCGTTGACCACCGTGTGAATGCCGGTCTCGCGCAGGGCTGGCATTCTGGCAAAAGCGCCTTCAAGCACGTCCATCACGCGGTCCAGATCATCGGGGCAGAGGGCGTTGACGAAATTTGGGTCAATTCCGTCCATGCCCCAGGTTTTGCAGCCTTGTTCGTAAAACCCGACCAGAAGCCCGTTCTTTTCCTGCCGACAGTAATAATCGCTAATGGGGCAGCGGATCAGTGGCATCCGGTGACCGGCATCAATGATCGCCTGAATCGGCTCGGTCAGGAAATACTGATGCTCCATCGACATGACCGGGTGATGCACGCCCATCATCGCGCCCACCTCATTCACGCGGTAGCCACAGGCGTTGACCACCACCTCACAACGGATATCGCCATGCTCGGTATGTACGGTCCAGCTGTCGTCGGCATGCTGGGTGAGAGCGGTCACAGGTGTGTTGCGATAGACC
>JBCAZO010000602.1:0-1686 GCA_038532975.1 Pseudomonadota bacterium | reverse complement strand
CCAGATAGCGCCACCATTGCTTGTACCACACTCCATACCACTCAATGAAAGCATACGGCGCCTATCGAAAGAAAGCCAGCATAATCAAAGTTTCTTCTAAGTATAAAATTTTTTGATAAAAAGAGAGATCAAAGCTATGTTGAGCATCTGATCAAAAGGGTAAGGTGGCGGAGGCTCAGGGATTCGAACCCTGGGGACGCTTTCACGCCCGCCGGTTTTCAAGACCGGTGCATTCGACCACTCTGCCAAACCTCCGCGTCCAGACTTGTTACTGTGGCTTTTGTGATTCTGAAAGACATCATAGCAGAGGATTTTCGCCAAAATTCTTTTGCAGACTTTTCTTAAAGGCGTGTTAAGGTTATTCTATTCACGCGTGGGACACCTGCGTGAGACGAGCAAAACGCTGGCAAAGCTGGCATTGGCACTCAAAAATGTGCCGAAAACAGGCAAGGGACTGGTCATGATACTTAATCCGACGGGCAAAGCTATGCGCTTTCGTACGATTCTAACTTCGGGCGCGGCGCTGGTGTTTCTGGCAGGGTGTTCCGAGGAAGGGCAACTCAATCTTTTTAAACCGGAATCTACAAATCCTGATACGGTGACGGCAGCGGACAATTCGATCAAGCTGGTCGAAAGGGATGTCGAGGCACCGGAAGTATTTCAGGTCGCGGATGACGGTCTATGGGATGGCCGCCCGTCGCTTGGCGGTGTCTGGGTGGCGCATCCGGATGTTACGGAACCTGAGCGTGTGATTATCCGAAACGAAGACAATTCAAAATTTGTGATTGGCGCCTTGTTCCGCCGTGAGCGGGACAATCCTGGTCCCATTCTTCAGGTGTCATCCGATGCTGCAGCCGCACTTGGCATGTTGGCAGGAGCGCCCGTAAACTTGAGCGTGACCGCCCTGCGCCGGGAAGAGGCGCCTGATCCGGCCGCGGCCCTGGAAGCGTCGGTGGCAGATGTAGACGGCGAAGGGCTTAGCTCACCAGAGTCAGTAGAGACCTCAACTCTTGAGCCTCTGGCAGGGGCGGCTGCCGCGATTGAAGCGGCGGAATCCAGCGCAACAGAAACCGCGGCTGCGCCCGCGGCAGTGGCCGATATTGAGCCGACGAATGTTGCTGTGACCGCCGCTGCGGCGACGATACCAAAGCCTGCATCAAGTTCTCTTGATAAGCCATTCATCCAAATCGGTATTTTCAGTGTCGAGCAGAATGCGAAAAACACTGCAGTTGCGATGCGGCAGGCGGGTATGGTGCCCACGGTTCTGGCGCAAAATTCGCAGGGCAAACCGTTCTGGCGGGTGATCGTTGGCCCGGCGCAGAGCAGTGACGAGCGCAAAACGCTCTTGAACAAGATCAAAGGTGTAGGCTTTGATGATGCCTATCCGGTGACCAACTAAACAGGTTTTACATGCTGGGTCTTTTTCGGCTGATCTCAGTCCTGATTTTATCTTCTGCCCTGGCCTCGCCGGGGCAGGCTTTTGATACAAGTGCGAAATCTGCATTTGTGATGGATGTGGGGACGGGCACGGTTTTGCTGTCCAAGAATGCGGACGAACCTTTGCCGCCTGCGTCCATGTCCAAGCTCATGACGCTTTATGTGGCGTTTGAGGCCCTGCGCGACGGGCGGTTGTCCATGTCCGAGACACTCTCAGTGTCGGAGCAAGCCATGAGCTATGGCGGCTCG
>JBCAZO010000601.1:0-1686 GCA_038532975.1 Pseudomonadota bacterium | reverse complement strand
ATCTTGACCCTGCCGCGCTGGTGCTGGATACGGTGTTCAAACTGCAGAAAACGGCCGCATCTTTCTGATCCGGCGGAAAGAGCCTGATGAGCGACCTGATTGAGATCACCGACAGCCATTGTCACCTTGATTTCGACAGCTTCGATGCGGAGCGCGATGAGGTTGTCGCGCGTGCTGTCGCGGCGGGTGTCACGCGGATGGTGACGATTTGCACCAAGCTGCGGGCAGAGCCACAGGTGCGTGCTCTGGCGGAGCAGTATGATCCGGTTTTCTACGCGGCAGGCACACACCCGATGAGCGTGGCTGACGAGCCGATGGTGACTGTGGATGCGCTTGTGGCGTTGACACAGCACCCTAAGATGGTGGGGATTGGCGAAACCGGGCTGGATTACCATTACACGTCTGAAAGCGCCAAGGCGCAGCAGGAAAGCCTGCGCATCCATATCGAGGCGGCGCGGCAGACCGGGCTGCCCCTGATCATCCATGCGCGGGATGCGGATGAGGATATGGCGCGTATTCTGAGCGAAGAATATCGCAACGGCGCTTACACCTGCGTGATGCATTGCTTTTCATCGAGCTCTGCGTTGGCGAAGGCGGCGCTTGAGCTTGGGTTTTACCTGTCGATGTCCGGTATCGCGGCCTTTCCCAAAAGCCAGGAGTTGCGCGATATCTTTGCCGCCGCTCCGGTGGACCGCATTCTGGTGGAAACCGACGCGCCCTATCTTGCGCCACCGCCCTATCGGGGCAAGCGCAATGAGCCGTCTTATGTGGTGCACACGGCGCAAAAGGGTGCAGAGGTATTTGGCATGGACTGGCCAGAATTTGCCGCGCAGACGCAGGCCAATTTTGACCGGCTGTTCTGGAAAGTCGCGCAGTACAAGGCGGCGGCCTGATGGGGCGGACAAAGTTTACCATTCTGGGCTGCGGCTCGTCAGGCGGTGTGCCGCGACTTGGCGGAAACTGGGGCGATTGCGACCCCGAGAACCCGCGCAATCATCGCAGACGGTGTTCGCTTTTGGTCGAGCGCGAGGGCGAGGAGGGCACAACGCGGGTGCTGATCGACACCTCGCCTGACCTGCGGTCTCAACTGCTCGACGCCGGGGTGGGGACGTTGGATGCGGTGCTCTACACCCATAGCCACGCTGATCATGTGCATGGGCTGGACGATCTGCGGATGGTGGTGTTCAATATGCGCAGACGCCTGCCGGTTTGGGCCGATGGCGATACGCAGAATGCCCTTCTGTCACGCTTTGGTTATGCCTTTGTTCAACCTGAAAACTCGCCCTATCCGCCGATCCTGGACATGCACACGATTGATGGTGACGTGGTGATTGAGGGCGCGGGCGGTGCGATCACACTGCGCCCGTTTGAGGTCAATCATGGCTCAATTGACGCGCTGGGGTTCCGGGTCGGCGATCTGGCCTATCTGCCCGATGTGGCGGCGATCCCGGATGAGGCATGGCGCATGCTCGAAGGGCTGGATTGCTGGATACTGGACGCGCTGCGCCGCACGCCGCATCCGACGCATTCGCATCTGGAAAATTCACTCGCCTGGATCGAGCGTGCGGCACCACGCCGGGCGATCCTTACGAATATGCATATCGACATGGATTACCAGACCCTCGTAGGTGATCACCATGCCGTCATAGGCCGGGGTGATATGATCAGGCGTTTCCTCGACGAGGG
>JBCAZO010000600.1:0-1711 GCA_038532975.1 Pseudomonadota bacterium | reverse complement strand
CAATGCGCCCTGCTCACCTGCAGACCAGATATAGTTGCGTTCAGCATGCATGCTCTGGCCGGTGGCAAGCTGCAAGTCGCCGCCCTCGTGATACCTCAGGCCGTCTCCATCCGGGGTAAATACGGCACATCCCTCAAACCGCGCGGTCGTGCCGTCGGCATGGGCAATCTGGCGCGCGATGCGCCATTCGCCAGTGAAATCCGTCAATCGGGGAAACAACCGCCCGCTCCTGCCTTGCTGCGCCTTGCCCAACGGTCTAAACCGCGCGCAACCACACATGCAATTCCAAAGGTCTGCTCAACATGATCCCTCGCTATTCTCGCCCTGACATGGTCGCCATCTGGGAACCTGCCACCAAGTTCCGTATCTGGTACGAGATTGAGGCGCATGCCTGTGACGCGATGGCCGTTTTGGGCGTGATCCCGCGCGAGAATGCCGAGGCCGTGTGGAAAGCCAAGGATGTCGAATTTGACGTGGCCCGCATTGATGAGATTGAGGCCGTCACCAAGCATGACGTGATCGCGTTCCTGACACACCTGGCCGAGCATGTTGGGTCCGAGGAGGCCCGCTTTGTGCATCAGGGCATGACAAGCTCGGACGTACTCGACACCTGCCTCAACGTGCAGTTGGTCCGCGCCGCTGACATCCTTCTTGCAGATATGGAGGCGCTTCTGGCCGCGCTTAAGCGCCGCGCGTTCGAGCACAAGAACACGCTCCGCGTCGGCCGCAGCCACGGGATCCATGCCGAACCCACGACTATGGGCCTGACCTTTGCGCGTTTCTACGCCGAGATGGACCGCAACCTCACCCGCCTGCGCACCGCGCGGTCTGAGATTGCCACGGGCGCGATTTCCGGTGCGGTGGGGACGTTTGCCAATATCGATCCCCGGGTCGAGGAACATGTCTGCACCAAGCTGGGCCTGACACCCGAGCCCATCAGCACGCAAGTGATCCCCCGCGACCGCCACGCGGCGTTTTTTGCCACGCTGGGCGTGATTGCATCCTCTATTGAGAATGTCGCGGTTGAGATCCGCCATATGCAGCGCACCGAAGTGTTGGAGGGGGCGGAGTTCTTCTCGATGGGGCAAAAGGGCTCGTCGGCTATGCCACACAAGAAGAACCCGGTCCTGACCGAGAACCTCACCGGTCTGGCGCGGCTCGTGCGTATGGCGGTGATCCCGGCGATGGAAAACGTGGCGCTCTGGCATGAACGCGATATCTCGCATAGCTCTGTTGAACGCATGATTGGCCCCGATGCGACCGTGACGCTTGATTTTGCCCTCGCTCGGCTGACCAGTGTGATTGATAAGATGCTGATCTTCCCGGAAAACATGCTCGACAATATGAATAAGTTCCCCGGACTGGTGATGTCGCAACGCGTGCTTCTGGCCCTCACCCAAGCTGGCGTCAGCCGCGAGGACGCCTATGCCATGGTACAGCGCAATGCGCTGAAGGTCTGGGAGCATCGCACGGACTTCAAAGAAGAGCTTTTGAGCGATGCCGAGGTGTGTGCCGCCCTGAGCCCAGAGGAGATCGAAGAAAAATTCGACATGGGCTATCACACCAAGCATGTCGACACGATATTCAAACGGGTGTTTGGTGAAAGCTGATCTTCGCCCTAGGTACTTCACCAGCGCTGGCTCACAAAATTGCGAGGTCCGAGAATAATCTCCGGGCCTCGCGCGTTAGTCCTGCATAACCTGTTTGAACC
>JBCAZO010000599.1:0-1720 GCA_038532975.1 Pseudomonadota bacterium | reverse complement strand
GGCACGTGATGTAGGCGGTGTCACCTGCCGCAGTTGTCGCCAGACACAGAAGGCCCGCCTCAAGAACCCGGCGCACCGAACTTTTCCACTAGGGCGTCAAGACCCGCCTGGTAAACGCCGGTCACGGCTGCAACAGCGGCTGCGTCACTTAGATGTTCGGGGGGATCATTGTTTGGATAACCCCGATAAAACGCGCCGCGCCATTCTATCAGGCTGCCGCCGCCGTCCCGTGGTTTGACCGTCAGATGCGAGGAATAGTTGGTCACCGGAAGCACTTCGACCGCCACTTCGGTAATACGGTAGGAATAGCTCATCTTCTCGTCGCTGAACTTGTAAAGGATTTCCGCGATGGTGGGCCCGTTCTCTTCCGCCAGTGTCAGGATGCGGGTTGCGTCAATCTGGTTCCCATTTTCCCCGGTCGATGAATGAACAGCCGGATGCCATGACATGTCCTGAAAATTTCCAATCCCGGCCCAAACCTCAGCCGGTTCAGCCGCGACTTCGGCCGTAACAGTCACCTTCTGCCGTGTAGGCCCGTGCGCCAGCGCCAAACCGGGCAGCAAGGCCACGGTCATCGCTGCCAAAAGGCTTCTTCTCTTCATTTGGTTTCCTCCCTGAAGATCCTGTTCTTGAGGATGTACCGCATCCCGCGTTTCCACGTATCGTCGGTATTGCCCCGGATGCTGGTTGCCCCAGCTTTCACCAGTCGCCCTGTCTCGCCGTCCCGCAATTGCAAATTGATCGACAAAAGCGCGTCCGAAATCTTGTTCAGCTCACCCAGCAGGATGAAATCTGCGCCCAGCTTCTTTGCCATACGCACATCGCAGCCATAGCAGTTTGCGGGATTGGACACGCGGTCCAGATCATCCGCGACCGGAGCAAGATCGAGCAGGTCAAACCCCTCGGCGACAAACCATTCTGCGGCCATGGCTTCGACAAGTTTCAGGCGTTCAAGCTCCGCAGGATCAATCTGCGAAGGCGTCAGCGTGCTTGCCGCCGTTGTTTGTGATGAGCTGTCGGTCATATGCATTCCGAAAAACGCAACAGAACCACCTGCAGAGGCGAAAGTGGTTAGTGCGAGAAAGAGAAGTAAAATCAGTCTCATATGGCCATTCTTAAGAAATAAGAATCGTAAGACATGATGGGCTTGGTACTGTTCCCAAAACAAGCGCGCCAAAGGTATCGGTTTCAAAGGCGTGCGGACTACAGCGCGGGGGGAGTCCGCGTTTTTGGGAGGAACCATGCGCGATGTTTTTGTGCCATTGCTTGCGGCGTTCGCACTGTATCTGTCGGCTGTTGCCGCGGCTGCGATAGATGTGCGCGCGGCGGTTTTGCGTGTCGATTACCAGGCGCAACTTCCAATCTCTCGCTTTGACCTGATCCCGGATGATCTGGGGTTTGCCGGAGCCCTCTTGGCGGACGATGACAACGCGACGACCGGCGCATTTCTGGGTCACACCTATGAAACATCCCACATCGCCGCGACGCCTGAAACGGCGGATGCGGCCCTGGACGAAATTCTGGCTTCGGGGGCCAAGCTGATTGTGATCGCCGCGCGCGCCGAAGATGTCCTGCGTCTTGCTGACAAGGCGGCCAATGCCGGTGCATTGGTGTTCAATGCCCAAGCGTCCGACATGGCCTTGCGGGACGGCGAGTGCCGCGCCAACCTGCTGCACACGGCCACCAGCTATGCCCAGCAGGCGGATGCCGTTGCCCAATT
>JBCAZO010000598.1:0-1767 GCA_038532975.1 Pseudomonadota bacterium | reverse complement strand
CGGAAACCGACTTCGTCGCGAAAAACGCAGAATGCCAGGAATTGGTTGCTGGCGTCGCTGCTGCCGCGATGGGTGTTGCAGACACAGACGCTCTGGCCGCTGCCGATATGGGCGGAAAGTCCGTGGCGGATACGATCACGGCCAAGGTTGCGACAATTGGTGAAAACATGTCCCTGCGCCGCATGGCGTCGGTCGAAGGCGGCACGGTTGTAAGCTATGTGCACAACGCCGCAGCAGACGGCATGGGCAAAATCGGCGTTCTGGTCGCGATGACTGGCGGCGATGAGGCGTTTGGCAAGCAGGTTGCGATGCATATTGCTGCTATGCCTCCGATTGGCATGACTGAGGACGAAGTGGACGAAGCTGTTGTCGCACGCGAAAAAGCAGTCTTTGTCGGGCAGGCCCGAGAAGCCGGAAAATCGGAAGCTGGCGTTGAAAGCTGGTCAAACAAGCAAGTTGCAAAATTCATCAAAGAAAACACGTTGATGAATCAGAAATTTGTGATGGACACCAGCAAAACAGTATCTGCCGCTGCCAAAGAGTCTGGCGCCGAGATCACCGGCTTCGTCCGCATGGAAGTGGGCGAAGGGATCGAGAAAAAAGAAGAAAACTTTGCCGAAGAAGTCGCTAAAGCGGCTCAGGGCTAGGCAAAGGCAAAACATCGGACCGAGGGGCCAGCCCCTCGGGCTACACTTTATGCGAGGGGCCAGCCCCTCGCGCTCCCCGGGATACTTTCGGCAAAAAGAAAGAGACCGTCTTTTCTTTTTGCCATAAATATCCTGGGGGTATGGGGGCAAGGCCCCCATTTTCATGTCAGGGGAGGGGTGTGAGACATGCAGAAAACAGTTGTGAACAGCTGGAATGAATGGGACCCGCTCAAGCACGTGATCGTAGGGCGCGCGGATGATTGTCACATCCCGCCCGAAGAACCCGCACTTGACGCCAAGGTGCCCGAGGACAGTGATATGCGTGGGCAGTGGGGCAGGCGGCCGCAAGAGACAATTGACCGGGCCAATGAGCTTTTGGACAACTTCGCAGCTCAGCTAGAGGCGCGCGGCGTGTGCGTAGACCGACCCACACCGATTGATCACAGCCTGCCTGCAACCACGCCGGATTTTCACACCGACAGCCAGTTTGGCTGTATGCCGCCGCGCGATGTGCTTTTGACGGTTGGCAGTGAAATTCTCGAAGCGACCATGTCGTATCGCTGCCGCTGGTTTGAATATCTCAACTACCGTCCGCTGATGCAGCAGTATTTCGATGAAGACCCCAATTTCCGTCATGAATCTGCGCCCAAGCCGCGCCTGACAGATGCGGATTATCATCCCGATTACCTTTCCGAGAAGATCGGTGTGGAAAAGCGCCTGAAGTGGACGGCAGAGAAATTCTTTGTCACCACCGAGGAGGAGCCGCTTTTTGACGCGGCTGATGTGCTGCGCTTTGGCCGGGATCTGGTGGTGCAGCACGGGTTTACCACCAATCTCAAAGGCATCGAATGGATCCGGCGGCATTTTCCGGATCACCGTGTGCATGCGGTGAACTTCCCGGGCGATCCTTATCCGATCCATATCGACGCCACCTTCACGCCCTTGCGGCCCGGTTTAATCCTCAACAATCCGCAGCGGCGTTTGCCGGATGAGCAGCGTAAGATGTTCAATGACAATGACTGGGAAATTGTCGATGCGGCGCAACCAGCACATAACACGCCCCCGCCGCTGTGCTATTCCTCCACCTGGCTGAGCATGAATGTTCTGGTGCTCGACCCCA
>JBCAZO010000597.1:0-1772 GCA_038532975.1 Pseudomonadota bacterium | reverse complement strand
GGGCTGAGACCCGCGATATGGTCCACATCGGGCTTCTCCATCATATCGAGGAACTGCCGCGCATAGGCCGAAAGGCTTTCGACATAGCGGCGCTGCCCTTCGGCATAGATCGTGTCGAACGCCAAAGACGATTTGCCCGACCCCGAAAGCCCGGTGATCACCACAAGCTCGTTGCGGGGAATATCAACGTCGATGTTCTTGAGGTTGTGCTCGCGCGCGCCGCGCACCTCGATGTTTTTCAGCTCGGCCATGTGACCCCCGGTTCACGATGCTCAACACATAGTTTACGCAGACTGGTCTTCCAAGTTAAAAATGAGAACATAAACAGAACGCGTGTCAGAACCTGTCAGCATCCCTGACTTATCCACAGTTTATTTCCTGGCAAAGGCCCAGGAACAAATCGGAAAGGTCGGATCGTTGGTCAGGTCATCCGTTTCCGGATCATAAACCGGTGGCCACTCATCGCCCAGATTGCGCCTGCCTGCGTGGCGATTGCCCCATTGATCAGCCTGAATCTTATGCTCTTCGAACCCCGCCTCGATCAAAAGGTTCTTCAACCCGCGCGCCGTCCAGCGTGAGCAATCCACCGGATCGCCATGATAGGGAATGAAAAACGGCACCGCGACCCAAAAATACCCGCCCGGGCGCAGCATTGTCAGCACGTTCTGCGTGGCGGCATAGGGCCGGTCCAGATGCTCCCACACCTGGTTGGCGAGAATCAGGTCAAACTGCCGTGGCGCGCCTGTGTCGTCCAGATATGGCCCGGCGCAGATGTCATATGCGGGAAAGCGAAATCGCTCATAAGATTTGAACACGTAGCGCCGCCCGTGTTTGCCGGACACTTCGGCGGCATCCATGGATGCAAGGTCCAGACTGCGAAACCACGCGCGCGATGTCTTGTTCAGAATGATGCGGTTGAGACTGGCCATCTATCTGTCCTGTCCTCTTCTCTGCTCGAACGAACCATTTCAGATGTACCAGACATTGAAAAGCACTGCCTGCTTTCAGGACATTGAAAATGCAGGCCCGTCTCCCCACATTAATCATAGTTAACAAAAAATTAATAAAGGACGGCCGATGCGGATTTTTGCCGCAACCTTGCTTACTTTCCTTCTTGTGGTGGTTTTGTTTCCACGGCCTTCCATGGCACAGGACTGTCATCCCAATTACAGCGGAGCTTGCGTACCAATAGCAGCAGATGTCGACTGTGCTGGCGGCTCCGGCAATGGGCCAGCCTATGTCCGCGGACCTGTTACCGTAATTGGGCCAGACGTCTATGACCTTGACAGGGATGGCGATGGCATAGGCTGCGAATAAACCCGCCTTCGCTTCTTTCTTGTTTTAAATACCCAAAACCGGCGGGGGCTTGCGCCTTACATGTGAATGACCTGCCCATAGGCGTCGAGCACGCTTTCATGCATCATCTCGCTGAGCGTCGGATGCGGATGCACGCTATCGGTGATGTCGTGGACTTCGCAACCCATTTCGATCGCCAGGACCGCTTCGGCGATTAGCTCACCAGCACCGCTGCCGACGATTCCGCATCCAACGACGCGATTGGTCTCCGGATCCACCAGCCACTTCGTCAAGCCGTTCGTGATACCCAGTGCCTGTGCGCGACCGCTGGCTGCCCAAGGATAGACATCGACGTCCACGGCCCGACCATCGCGCCGCGCCTCTTCTTCGGTGATCCCGGCCCATGCTATTTCCGGGTCGGTGAAAACGACAGCCGGTATCGCAGCCTTGTCAAACGCAGACGGCTTGCCGGCAAT
>JBCAZO010000596.1:0-1785 GCA_038532975.1 Pseudomonadota bacterium | reverse complement strand
ATTGAGCATGATGCAGTGCTGTCCTGGGTCCAACAAGATGGCGTCGATCTTACTCGTTTGCTGGATGTGGACGAGCAAGGTCGACGCCATCTTGTTGGACCCAGGACAGCACTGCATCATGCTCAATCGCCGAACTGGATACGGTTGCATAATCTGGTATCGCTAAACTTGCCGCTTCCGTGGCGCCTGAGGTAAATACAACTTCCCGAGGCTCACACCCCACAAGCGCCGCCACCTGAGCCCGCGCCTTCTCAACCAAACCCTTCGCCGCACGCCCTTCAGCATGCACGCTTGACGGATTGCCCACCACATCCATGGCCGCAATCATCGCGTCGCGTGCCTCGGGCCGCAACGGGGCCGTGGCATTGTAATCCAGATAGACCCGGCTCACAGCCCAGCTTCTTTCTTGTCAAAAATACCCAAAAACCCGCCGTGTCTCATTCCTCGTCCACCACGGAAAAGAGCGAGGGCACTGCCGGACAAGGTACCAATGAGTTCTCCACCACATCACTGAGCCGTGTCTGGTGTAAAAACACATAGACATGCGCGCTCAACCCTTCCCACAACCGGTTGGTCATGGACTGCGCGCGCGATCCGCTGGCCGCGCCCGAGGCCCCCGCGCCTTTGTGCAGCGCGTCCATGGTTTCATCCACCGCCGCCAAAATGTCGACCACGCGAATTTGCGCAGTCGGTTTGGCAAGCTGATAGCCACCGCCCGGTCCACGCACACTTGTCACCAGTTCCGCGCGGCGCAGCTTGACAAAAAGCTGCTCCAGATAGGGCAGCGAAATATCCTGACGTTTGGAAATATCCCCCAGCGTCACCAGCGTGTCAGGTCCCTGCAGGGCAATATCGGTCAGCGCGACCATGGCATATCGGCCCTTGGTGCTGAGTTTCATGTCTCTTCCCCCGGCGAATTGATTGACCTTAACTGTGACAGGCCTTATCTGCCATTTGGCTGCAATCAAAGCTTGTGGCTATAGTTTAGAATGAATCTAAAGTGCTGGGCCGTCAACGTCAAGAAATTGCCCGGCGCCAACGCGTAAAAAGGGGACATGAATGCCCGAGGTCATTTTTCCTGGCCCCGAAGGCCGACTGGAAGGCCGCTACCACCCGCAAAAAGAGCGCGACGCGCCGATTGCCATCATCCTGCATCCGCATCCGCAGTTTGGCGGGACGATGAACAACAAGGTGGTCTACAACCTGCATTACGCCTTTTACAACATGGGCTTTACCGTGTTGCGGTTCAATTTCCGCGGCGTGGGCCGGTCGCAGGGTGAGTATGACCAGGGCGTGGGCGAGCTTTCCGATGCCGCCTCGGCGCTCGATTACCTGCAGTCGATGAACAACAATTCCAAGCATTGCTGGGTTGCAGGCTTCAGCTTTGGCGCCTGGATCGGCATGCAGCTTTTGATGCGCCGGCCCGAGATCACCGGATTTGTTTCGGTGTCGCCGCCGGCCAACATGTATGATTTTTCGTTCCTGGCCCCCTGCCCGTCCTCGGGTCTGATCCTGAACGGCACCAATGACCGGGTTGCCCCGCCTGCCGACACACATGCATTGGTGGGCAAGCTGCATGAACAGCAAGGCATCACCATCACCCATACCGAGATAGAAGGATCGGGCCATTTCTTTGAAGAGCCGCATATGGACACGATGCTCGACACGGTGACGACCTATGTGAAACGCCGTCTCACCGAGACCACGAGGTAAGCCATGGGCGTGACCGAAGATCTGGCGGATGACCTTGCCCTCAAGGTGATCAAATATGTTGACGCCTCGGGC
>JBCAZO010000595.1:0-1786 GCA_038532975.1 Pseudomonadota bacterium | reverse complement strand
CGGTAGGTACTTGAACGCCCAGTCGTTGTAGCTGCCGGTGCAAGGCACTGGCACCTAGCCATTCCAGCGGACCTGACCAAATGCGCTCACATCATAGCCCGCCATATCCTTGGCACGGCTTTGAAAGGTCTTACTTGCGCAGAAGTCTGCAAAGCTCTGCATGGCGGGATCGAACCACGCCTTGCGGTCCACCAGAAGGTCAAACCGTTCCTCAATAACCGGCACAAACCCCAAACCAAACTGGCGCGCTAGCGGTTGAAGGCCAAAGGCCACGTCTGCTTCGCCCTGCGACACTGTCAGCACCGCCTCCATCTCGCTGCGCGCCACCTCGACAGTCTGAAAATCCGCCGCACTCAACCCGGCTTGTGACAGCAAATCCTGAAACAGCCTCTCTGTGCCCGAGTTTGGCTGTCTTTCAACGATGCGTCGCCCATTGAGGTCAGCCACACTCTGTACGCGCCGCATAAGGTCATGCTCCATGACCAAACCACGGTGACGCGTGGCAAAGCTTAAAAGCGCCATGTTATGTCCAGCAAACTCTGCCTTGACGGTGGGGATGTTCCACTCTTGCGTTGCGCGGTCATAAACATGCAACCCGGTCGCGACACCCTCTCCGGCGCGCAGACGCGTTAACCCATCAAGACTCCCGTCGAAAAACGTCGCCAACCCGCATTGTGAATGCTGCAGCGCCCATTCCAAAAGCGGATCATGGCTTCCTAAAAAGACGTTTGGACGCGGCGCGGCAGATGGATTTCCGCCTGACTGCCCACCATGTATCCATGCGTGAATATCCTTGCTTGGAAACAACAGCTTGCCGGTGACACGCGAACAAGGCACCTCGCCCGAGGCTGCCAGATCGTAGACTTTGCGCTCTTTGAGGCGCAGCAACTCGGCCAACTCCTTGACCGTAAGGTATTCGGGATCGCTCGTCTGTGCCGCCTCAGCCATGGATCATCCACCAGCATTGGGAAAGAAAAGCTGCGCGCCATTGCGTTCATACGCCCCAATCGCATCTTGTCCTTCATTGGACAGAAGCCATTCCACAAAGGTTTGCGCGGGCTCTAATTGGACATTCGGGCAATGCTCTGGGTTCACGACAATCACACCGTATTGGTTGAACAAATCCGGATCGCCCTCAACAAGAACCTCAAAATCCCCCTTGTTGCCAAAGCTGAGCCATGTGGCGCGGTCCGTCATCACATAGGCCGCCATGCCCACCCCGACATTTAGCGTGGCGCCCATGCCGGACCCGGTTTCGCGATACCACGTGCCCGATGCCGCAGTGGGGTCAACGCCGGTCTCCGCCCAGAGCTGCATTTCTTTTTTGTGGGTCCCGCTGTCATCCCCGCGTGAGGCAAAAGGCGCGTCGACACTTGCGATTTTCTGTAACGCCTCCTGCACGTCGCTCATGCCCTTCACCCCGGCGGGGTCCGTTGCCGGTCCAACCAGAACGAAGTCGTTATACATCAAGTCAAATCGCGCCTGCCCATGTCCAGCGGCCACAAACGCCTCTTCTGCGGTTTTGGCATGCACCAAAAGAACATCGCCATCACAGTTCGAGGCATTCTTGATCGCCTGCCCGGTGCCCACGGCGACGACGTTCACGGAAATCTCGGTTTTGTTTTCGAAAATCGGCAGCAGGTGGTCATAAAGCCCCGAATTGGCCGTCGAGGTGGTCGATTGCACAACAATTGCCGTGTCCGCCGCCGCCTGATGGGCCAGACACAGCGCAAAGGCCAGGGTCACCAAATGTTTTGAGATCATGCAGAGGAAGTTGGCGGCCCTG
>JBCAZO010000594.1:0-1789 GCA_038532975.1 Pseudomonadota bacterium | reverse complement strand
GCCCACGTTTGATTGAACACATCAAGAAGCGTTAAGAAACTGGGCCAGTGGGCATCACCGCGCTGTGCATAGAAGAACCGCCAAGGCTGCACATTGAACGCGGATGGTGCCCAGCGGCCTGCCTCCAATAGGGTCAGAAGGTCCGCCGGCGGGATGTCTGAGCCGTCAAACGCGCGTGGCGACCAGCGCGATAGAAAAAGCGGTTCAACGGGGTGATCTGGTCGTCGCGTGATCGGCATATCTGTCTTCCTTTTCTGGTGTGCTTGCCTGTACATAAAAGCGTTTGAAACAGTGCAGAATACGCCGATTGATCACAACACTATTTACTGTCAGTGTATAAATATGGATCACATGACTGCCCTCACTGTTTTCAAGACCGTGGTGGAGCTTGGCAGCTTTGCCGCAGCATCACGTCTGCTGGGCCTATCCCCCGCCGCCATCAGCAAGAACATCAGCGAACTGGAAGCGCATCTTTCGACGCGCCTGATCAACCGCACTACGCGGCGGATGTGCCTGACCGAACCGGGCACTTTGTACTTTGAGCGCGTGGTGCGCATTCTCGATGATCTCAAAGATGCAGACGGCGCGCTCCAGGCCACCCAAAGCCAGCCAACCGGCGTTCTGCGAGTGAGCGCGCCGATGACAGTCACGCTGATTGGCTTGTCCGAGGCCATTCCAAAATTTCTGGAACAACATCCAGACCTTTCACTGGACCTCAGTCTTGACGACCGCCGCGTCAATCTGGTCGAAGAAGGCTTCGACATGGCCCTTCGCGGCAGCGATAACCTTGAGGATTCCAGCTTGATCGCGCGAAAGCTTACGACGCTTGATCACATGCTCTGCGCGGCACCAGATTATCTTGCACATCACGGGACGCCTAAATCGCCAAAAGACCTTGCAGGCCACAATTGCATTCAGTTCTCGCTTTCAGAGCACGCGACTAAGTGGACGTTCCGCAACGGCAAGCAGATCGAGACTTTACCCATCAAGGGTCGCTACAAAGTCACGTCCAGCCTTGCGGTGCGCGATGCCTTGCGTGCCGGCTTCGGATTAAGCCTCATTCCTCGGATGTACGTTGCGGACGACCTGGCATCTGGCCGTCTCGTAACTGTTCTAAGCGATTGGTCGGCGAATGAAACGCCTCTTTATGCCGTCTACCCATCTAGGCGATATGTCGTCCCGAAAGTGCGCGCTTTTCTGGATTTCTTGATCGAAGAACTTGGACCCTAGCGGTCATTTTCCGTTTAAGCCGCTTGGGCTTTGAGCCCTTTCAGAAACATCGCAATAGCTTCACGACGCAGGGCCGTGTTTCGTTTCTTGGGAATGCCGAAGAGGCCACGATGCAGGATTATGCCATCCACAAGACTGGCCAGCATGCGTCCCGCCACTTTTGGATCAGTATCGCCCCGCACCTCACCGCGGGTCATCAAATACGTGAGCTGCTCTCCGTAATGCGCCCCGAGCTTGTCAAAGAAGCTCGCGACATTGGCGGCAAAGGTGTCAGAAGCAAAACTGGGACCAAACACTTCAAAGAAAACGCGGATGAAACCAGCATGGTCATCGGGCACATCCATAGTGTTGGACAGGCGGTCAAGAAACGCGTCTAAGGAATCAGGCATGTCTTCAGCGAAAAACTGTGCCTCGACGGAAGCGAAATGTGCAGTGACCATAGCCTCTGCAATCGCCTCTTTGTTCTTGAAGTAAAGATATAGCGTCCCCTTCCCAAGACCGGCTTCCCCGGCCACGTCGGCAATGGTTGCCGCGTGGTAGCCCTTGGTCGTGTAGACAC
>JBCAZO010000593.1:0-1797 GCA_038532975.1 Pseudomonadota bacterium | reverse complement strand
GCTCTTGTGTTTCTTGACATCCGCCTGTCTGCAGTTGGCTTTATCGGGGCGATGCTATGCGCAGGCACGGTGTTCACCACATCGATGATCTACGCCCAGCTCAAGACCGTGCCGCGCTGGAACTCGCCGCTGACGTCGGTGCTGTTTCTGTCATTGGCGCTGGCGGGTGGTGCGCTTCTGGCGGGGCAGACACTGATCGCGCTGGTGCTCTTGCCCATCGCGGCTGCGGCTCAGGTCGCGTGGTGGTTTCGCGGCGACAAGGCCCTCGCAGAAAGTGGCACAAACCTTGCCACGGCAACCGGACTGGGCGGCATCGGTGCCGTGCGCGCGTTTGAGCCGCCGCATACTGGAACCAATTACCTGCTACGCGAATTCGTACATGTGGTGGGGCGCAAACATGCGGCCAAGCTGCGAATGATCGCTCTGATTTTTGGCTACACTGCGCCCTTTGTGCTTCTACTGGTGCCGTTTTCGCATGTTGTCGCGCTGGTTGCCGTTGTGTGCCACCTGGCAGGCATTGCCGCATCCCGCTGGCTTTTCTTTGCAGAAGCTGAGCATGTGGTAGGGCTTTATTACGGGAAGCGCTAGGCCCTAACAGATCTACCTCTGGGCTTTCAACCCCAGCCGTCCGTCCATTCGTCAACCACAGGGTTGATCCGGCTCTCACGAAACCGGATCCAACGTACGCGAATGGCCCAGAAGATGGCGAATAGAGTAACAAGAATAAAGATACTGAACCATGGAATGATGCGCACATCCGGGCCGCTCACAGCGCGCACGCCAACCGCATTGGGAAAGATCGAGATCAACTCATTGCGCCAACCGTAATGTTTGATCGCCACCCATTTGGGTGCTTCAGCCGTTGATTTCAGGTCGGCGGCCTCCGCCTGCAGGTTTGACGTGTCGAACTTGAAATAAGGCGGCCAGCCCCAGCCGGTGTCTTCGTTGCGATAGACCATGACGCGCCCATTGGTCTGTACCGCTTGAATAAAGAAGACATCACGGTTGGAGGCCGTTGTGTCATTGCCCACATCCGGCGCTGCCCAGAAGATGCTGTTTTCACCAAAATCAATGCGTTTTGTGTAGGTGTCTGTGACACGCGCGATATCGGTTTGAGGTAAGGTGTAGTGCAGAAAAGCTGCAACCAAGACCCAGACAACGCCCCAAAACAGGAATTTCACATAAATCATGCGGGTCTCTCTCATGCGGTCAAAGGGGGCCAATGCCGTGCGTGTGAATTGACCTACCCTGTTCTCATGTCATGTTATCGGGTGACATAACCCCAATTCAACCGACAGGAGGAAAGAATATGTGCGACATCTGCGTGATGAATGCGGTGAAAGACAAGATGCTCTCGCGGAGGCAGTTTTTCAGTGCGAGTGTGGCCGTAGGCGCCGCTGCGGCAATTGGAACCGTGACGGCGTCCCCGGCCTTGGCGGATGGGCATAGCTCTGTAGAGGACTTGACGCATGGCTATGACGAGACCTTTCCGACCTACTTCGGGGAACCCGGCGTTAGCTTTGAGCAAGTCTTCAACTTTGCTGAACATAGTTTCAACCTCAAGAAACTGACAGTGAACGAACACACTGGCACGCATATCGATGCGCCTTTGCACTTTTCTGCAGATGGCAATGCGGTGGATGAAATTCCGGTCAATACACTTGTTGCCCCTCTTTGTATCATTGACATCGCCGCCAAAGCCGAAGGCGACGCCGATGCACAGGTGACGCCGGATGACCTCAAGGCGTGGATTGCGGCAAATGGCGATATTCCGGACAACGCCTGCGTTGCGATGTA
>JBCAZO010000592.1:0-1797 GCA_038532975.1 Pseudomonadota bacterium | reverse complement strand
CCAGTGCAATGACTTGGAGTATGACGACCCAGCGTGATTTCAGCGTGATCCGAACGGACTAAGGGCGTGAATTTTTCGGAAAAAAGGGTGCCTAGAGGCTCAGCTTGTCGCGCATGAAGGCAAGTGCCACGCTCAAACCATCGGGTGCGATCCCGTGCCCGGTGCCCTTCATCACATGCGCATAAACGTCCTGCCAGCCCGCCTCTTGCAGCGCTTCCGCTGCCTGCGGCAGGGATTGCGGTGGCACGACTTCGTCCGCATCCCCATGAACCAAAAGAACCGGGGGACGGACCTGCACCTCATCCGTCAAAAGATCGGGGCTCAGAAGACGCCCGGAAAACGCAACCACACCGGCAACTGCATCCTCGCGGCGAGGGGCGACGTGCAAGGCCATCATGGTTCCTTGCGAGAAACCGAACAGGACAACCTGCTCCGGCAAAACGTCCTCGTCCACCATCAGCGCATCGAGAAAGGCATTCAGGTCTTTGAACGCCGCTGCCATGCCGCGTTCGGCCTCTTCCTCAGATGATCCATCGAGCCAGGGGATCGGGAACCACTGAAATCCGCCGGGCATTCCCGGCAATTCCTCTGGCGCATCAGGGGCTACGAACAACGTGTCGGGCAGATGCTCACCCAGCGGATCGGCAAGGCCCAAAAGGTCTGCACCATTCGCACCATAACCATGCAAGAAGACCACAACCGACCGAACTGACCCTGACACGGGTTCCTTGCGGCCCGCCTGCAACACCCGTGTCATCTCATGCCCTCTCTGCCTTTTGCCACGCGGTAGTATGCGAAGAGCAGGCGTGCCGCAACAGCGCGCCATGGGCTCCAATCCCGTGCCATCTCACGCAATGCCTTTTCCTTGGGCCGTTCATCCAGGTCGAACAAAATCCGCGTCGCCTCCTGAAGCGCCAGATCGCCGGGGGCAAACACATCCGGCCGGCCCAGCGAGAACATTGCATAAATTTCGGCCGTCCAGACACCGATACCCTTAACGGCCGTCAGCGTCGCAACGATGTCAGTGTCCGGCGCAGCGCGCAAAGCCGCATAGTCGATCCCGGCCTCGGCGAGCGCCTTTGCATAGCTGATCTTTTGGCGGCTCAGGCCGACCGCCCGCAGGTCATCTTCGGTTGCGATACGCACTGCCGCCTCGTTCACAAGCCCCGCCCCCGCGATCCGGTCCCAGATGGCAGCCGCCGAGGCGGTGCTGACCTGTTGGCTCACGATTGCCGAAAGAAGTTGGGCAAAGCCGTCAGGCCGCCGCCGCAGGGGCAGTGGACCTGTATGCGTCAGCGCCTGGGCAAAGCGCGGATCGTGACGCGCGAGCCAATCGGCACCCTCATCCACGTCACGCTGTGTTTCGATGATCCGCATCCTTTAAAGCCCCCGGACCCAATCCAGGGCCGCATCAACGGTCGGAACATAAAGACCCGGCGGCGGCGCAGGCCGGCGCAGCATGAGAACATCCAGCTCCAACCGCCGGGCGGCCGCGATCTTGCCATAGCCGGCATCACCGCCTGTGTTGCGCACCAGCACATGCGTCAGCGCCAATTCCCGGAACTGCTCCGCCTCCCCCTCCATGGAAAAGGGCGGATCGCCAAACAGATAGCGGACGTTGGGCAGCGATGATCTCTGTTCGTGATGTGTGTTCTGCCGCAGGAACACCAGTGCATGACAAGATGCAAAGGCCAACTCACTACCCCGGCCCGTTGCAGCCAGAACTCTTGAATCATCATTGAGAACGGCGACTGCGTCCTCAAGTCCATCAAAGAGCTGCCACCGATCCCCGGCAAC
>JBCAZO010000591.1:0-1798 GCA_038532975.1 Pseudomonadota bacterium | reverse complement strand
TGGCGGAATTGGTAGACGCGCAGCGTTGAGGTCGCTGTTCCTTAACAGGAGTGGAAGTTCGAGTCTTCTCGACCGCACCAAATACTCAGAAAACACCCTGAGGCTAAGCGCGCCGGAGCGCTTTGGCAGGGCGAAATATTCTAAGCCTGGCACATTCAGACCTATTGCATCAGCTGCGCAGTTGGATCGCGGTCTGGCGTCAAATACCCACCGATATGCGGTCTCGCCGAGCGAATGCGGAAGTTCCTATTCGTGCCAGGTCGGGGCATTTGGTGAAGTCGGTCACGCCGTTTGGCCTGCTGTGGCAGTAAGCATGCGGTTCTGAACAAGTCGGTTCTGGCGTCTCAATATCGGCTCAATCTTAAGTATAGAGGGGCATAGCATGATGGCGGTCCTCAAGGTCGCCCACTCACCAGAGGTTAACCCATTGGGCGTAATCGATGACTTTTAAGCTGGTATCCTGCGATGGCGGCGGGATCAGGGGGTATCTGTCCTGCCTGGTCCTGCAGCGGCTTCACGCCCAAACGTCTTTTCTCGACAAGGCTGACGGTTTCGCGGGCACGTCGACTGGCGGTCTGCTTGCGGTCGCTCTTGCAGATGGTCGGTCTCAGGGAAAGGACATGAGCAGCCTGATCGCCGAGCTTGTCGAAATGTACCGCAATGATGCGCACAAGATCTTTCGCGAGAATGAACGTGGCCTTATCGACAAGGCGCTGGATGAAATCTTGAGGCGCTTCAACCTTGATGGCGGCCTTGGTATCTTTGCCGCGCATTACGGCGCTGAGGGCCTGGCAGAGTTCGGCCAGTCACTGGTGGCGGACAGGACGGTCGGCACGATCTCACCTGATATTGTCCTCGCGATAAACACCGTTTGTCTGCATCGGAGCGACCAGATTGGGTGGGCGCCCTTCACGGTTACCAATCAGGATCTCGGCGCCGGCCCGTGGCTGGACATGACGCCGGTCAAGCTGTTGGATGTTGCCATGGCAAGCGCGGCTGCGCCGGCGTATTTTCCGCCACATCGGATCAAGGCGAATGGCAAGGACTTTGGTTATTTTGCCGATGGTGGGGCCTTTGCCAACAATCCGGTCTTGAACGGGATCAACATCGCGATTGCGGCCAAGCAAACCCATGGCCTGGAGGATATCGAGGCCCTGTCAATCGGCACCGGCCAGCAACCGGCGGACATCACCGAAGCCATCATCCAGAACCCTGAAAGCTGGGGGCTGCTGAAATGGTTCGGCATGACATCGCATGCGCACAAGGGCGCACTGCTGGAAATGTTGCTGACGACCTCGGCTGAGAACCAGTATTGGATGGCACGCATGATCCTGCGGGACAGGCTGGTTCGCGTGAACCCGTCACTATCCAAGCCCGTTGGCCTCGCGACCTTTACGCCCGAAGCCTATGGCACGATGGATCACGCGTTTCAGGCAGGGACGGAAAGCCGTGCCTGGGGCCGCGCGGTTGCGATGCTTAAAAAGTGGTAGGCGCCGCTGCCCGCTGAAGGTGGTTCACTTTTGAAAAGAGTGACGCCAAGATGGTCAACGGGGCAGCTGCGCCAGGACGCTGCGCATCAGGTGGACGGGACCGAAGGGCTGAAATGGACGATCCAGAGCTTGCGGAAAAGCTGGTCGAGGTTCTGCGTCGACCGGACGGCGATACGGCGCTGCGCCCGGTTCACACATTCGGTGTCAGCGCCACGGGGTATTTCGAACCCTCTGACATCGCGCAGCAGTTTTGCATTGCAGATCATTTCCGGGCAAAGCGCGCACCCGTCATTGCACGGTTTTCGAAC
>JBCAZO010000590.1:0-1819 GCA_038532975.1 Pseudomonadota bacterium | reverse complement strand
GGTGCTTAGAAACTTGGTGTGAAGCAGAATGCCGCTGGCTTTTTCGCCGCCCGTCGCATCATACACCTGGTTCAAACCCCGAGGCAAAAGCATATGGGTCGAGCTGACATAGGCATACCGGCGATCCCACTTAACCAAAGGTATCTTGTTCAGCGCCGGGGATTTCTTTGGCTCGTCCGCAAAAAACATTCGCGCACGTGGCCCACCCTGAATCCAGAGGTTCCCGTAGGTCGGATTGTGCGACATCACATAATTACCACTGTCGAACCAGCAGGCGATTTCCAGTGGATCCTGGCCCGGTACATAACGCACCGCGTCGACCGGGCCCTTCGGATACACATCCAGCAGCATGGCACCAAAGCTGCGTATTGCGGAATCTTCCAGCCAGTCCGTCAACGCAGACAAAGACCGCGTATCGCAATAGGGATATACGAAGAATTCGTCCGTATCGACCACCAGCGTCCAATGGCCATGGGCATACCGGCGCTTTAGCCCGTTCATCCAGTCAACGCCGTAAGACGCCCTCTTGTAACTCCCTCGGGCCAGCCAGACCGAAACATCGCGCTGACCCGCCAGATAATCCCGGGAACCGTCGGTGCTGCCGTTGTCGACAAAAAGGAAGTGGTTCACGCCCAGATTTCGGTAGTAGTTGAGGAAATACTTCAGTCTGGGCAGCTCGTTGCGGACAGTGCTGAACAGCAGAATGTCATCGTCGTGGATCAAACGGGTCTTGTCGTCGACCGCACGCAGTTCGGACGTCTTCCGCAAAGCGCGCGCCAAGCGCTGCTTGCGTCGCAGTCTCATGCGATAAGAGTCCCAAAGGCTCACGTCTTTATCCGATCTCAGATGTTGGAAGGAGTTGACCTTCCGGACGCGTGCGTCCTGCTACCTCGATATTTTCAGGCAAGATGTCACATGAATCTTATTGAAATCAACGGATTTAGAAATCGTTGACCCGTCACAGTCTTTGGGTCGGGTTCACACAGCCCGCGCGATCGGTCAGATTGCAGACATCAGACCAAGATCAATCAGCTGCTGGGGGCCTTCGTACCGTTCTGACTGATCATGCCACAAGACCGGAGCGGTTCCGATCCGTTCATAATAACCACTGAGCTTCGCCGGGTTCGTGAAATGCTCTCCTCGTTCCGCTTCAATGGCCGAACGGGTCACAATGTCAGGCAGGAACTTCGTGTGAAGCAATACGCCGCTTGGCCTTGGGTCACCGGGGCCGTCATATTCGGCGTTTAGCGCGCGTGGCAGAATTGAGTGGGTCGAGTTCACGAAGGCATAGCGCCGGTTCCAAAACACCAATGGCAGCTTGTTCAGGGTCGGTGCCTGAGCCGGGTTGTCATCAAAAAAGACGCGGCGCCTTGTCCCCCCTTGCACCCAAAGATTGCCAAGCGGATTCTGGCGTGCCGCCGTGTAATCCCCCGCGTCGAAACAGGTGAGCACCGACAACGGATCGTCACCCGGCGCATAGCCCTGCTTGCCAAGCGATCCCTCGGGAAAAAGGTCAATCATCAGCGTACCCATCGCATTCTGCTGGCGCGCCTCCAGAACCTGGGTCAGCGACCTCAGCGACCGGTCTGGCATTCCGCTAAACACCAGCAATTCGTCAGCATCAACCGTCAGGGTCCAGTGCCCGTGGGCGTAGCGCATTAAAAGCCAGTTAACCCAATCAAGGCCAAACCGCGCGGATCGATAGCTCTGATCGGTCTGCCAAATTGACACATCAGGCTGCTTCGCCAGAAACTCGCGGCTGCCGTCTGAACTATCATTGTCCACTACCAGAAAGTGATCCGCACCAAGTTTGCGGTAA
>JBCAZO010000589.1:0-1821 GCA_038532975.1 Pseudomonadota bacterium | reverse complement strand
CGAGAGCCAAAGGATGATGGATCATCCCAACGATAGGGGCAGACATGCCCTGCAGAGCGGCTTGGTCGATCACGCCCAGAGCCAGCCCGTCCATGATCACCGGACAGTCGGCCGGCACATCCGCAAGGCATCTGGCCGCTTTGTCATTGTCGAACGGAGTCGGGTCTGGAAAGGAGTCTCCGAGTTGCAAATGGCGCATGTCGCGGCCAAGGCGCCGAAGTCCGGCGATGAGGCGCAGGTCATAGATATAGCCCCCCGTCAGACTGTTCAGATCGCCGGGAATAGCCATTGCGGCGCGGCGGGGGCCATCGGGGTGTGACATCAGGATCTCATTGGTTTGACGGACGATGTCATGCGGAGGGCAACGAACCCTGGCAAGGATGCGGCCAGCATCGCAAACCCAAAGATCACGCTGGCTGCGAACGCCTCTGCCATGGTGGCCCCGGCAATGGGAAGTACAGCCATCGCCGCACCCTCTCTTATGCCCCAGCCACTAATGGTCAGTGGGAGCAACATGCTGAGCAGAACAAGAGGCACGAGCACCAGTGCAGCGACAGGCGACAGGCCCACACCGACCGCGTGGGCGCAACAAGTGAATGCGGCGATGTTGCAAAGCGCTGTGCCCACGCTCATTGTGATTTGTCGGGTCCGAACTTCGGGCGCGGCGAGCGCATGCAGGCAGGGGGTTCGGAAGTATCGTGCCGCGCGCTTAGGCCAAAGCTCCGCTCGCCAGAAGCCAAGAAGAGCGACGGCCCCTGTTACAATGAGTGCCAGCAACGGTGGCAGATGCGTGCGCGGCCAGTCCAACCAACCGGGCAAGGCCAGCGACAGCAGGGCGGTTGCGGCAAAGAAAACAAAAAGCGCAATCTGACCTGCCAGTCGTTCGAAAACCACAGACTGCACAGAGGGCAAGAGCCCGGCTTGCGCTCGTGCGCGCATGGCACGACCTGCATCGCCCAGTAGACCGCCCGGCAGCGCTTGGTTGATGATCTGCGCAAGGTAATATTCTTGAATTGCGGTTCGTCTGTCGATTTGTATGTCCAGCTGTCCGGCGGTCAAGCGCCAGCGCAACGCAGACAAAACCGTTTGAACTGTCAAAGCGGCAAGAGCCGCACCTACCCAGGCAGGGTGTAAGTCAGCCAAAAGAGCCATGGCCCCGGTTCCGTTGGCTACCCGCCACGCTAACGCCATCAGGATTACAGCCAGTACGACTTGCAGCCACTTCAGCGCAAACGGTGGGATATGACCAGTCATCTTCCAGCATGCCTTTCGGTGCTGGAAGATGAGAATACGTCAAGAAACAGGTTGCGCATCTCGTCCATTGGCACCACCGGCGCATTATCTTTTGGGATCAGACCCGCCGTAAGCCCCCAGCTTATGGCCCGGTCGACCAAATGCGCTGGACCTATGACATGGATCGGCACGTCAGAGCGGTCGTCTTGTGCAACAAAACTGGCTGCCTGGTGATCCCCCATCACGATCAGGAGTGGTGGGCTCTCCGCGTGCTGGGCGGCGTAGGACAATACGGTTTGTAAAGCATAGTCCACCGCCAAACGGTACTGCGCCCGCACCCTGTCGCGGTCTTTCCAGACCTCTTTTGGCGTATCGCCAGAAGTTGCCATGTCATTGAATATCCGGCCATCGCCAACGGCATCCCAGGGCACCAGTTTGGGCACCGGCACCCAGGGGGCATGCGATGACCCGGTGGCGATCTGGGCAAAAAGCGGTTTTTTCCTTTCGCCATCACGCAGCAAGCGGTCGAGTGCAGAGAAGGTAAACTGATCGGGCATTGTGACCCAATTGAAATTCAATCCTTTGTAG
>JBCAZO010000588.1:0-1823 GCA_038532975.1 Pseudomonadota bacterium | reverse complement strand
CACTTCCTGCCGCAAGGGGCGCGTCGAGATCGTCATATCGTCCAGCACTCCAGCCATCGCATTGATCCTGGACGAGGCTGGACCCGCAACGTTTACCACGACAGGTGCGTGAATCTCTGCGCTATTGCTCAGCTTCACGCCCTTCACGCGACCTCTGGAGGTGAGTATCTCTGTGACCTCAGCACCTAATCGATACTCCGAACCCTGAGTACGTGAAGCCTCGGCAAGATTCTGCGCCGAAAGCGCTGGATCAGTGACGTATCCGCCGTTGGGCCAAAAGACCGCTCCCGGCAACTGACCACCGGTGGGATGACCGAATGCAGGATCGTCGATGCGCTTCGCAGGACCGAAGCGATCGAGGGAATAGATCGGCAGTCGGCGACGGATATCATCGGCAGACCACTCTTCGTAAGGGCAGCTGAGTGCGGCGCAGTGATCCATGTGTTTTTTGAGAAACTGGTTGGCTTCGGTTTTCATGACGAGGCACCCGATCTCTCGAAACTGGGCAAGGGGCGTCCCGTTTGGCAGATCCAGATACTCTGTCCAATCGCGCCAGTAGTGATAGCCTTCCCAAGCGAATGCGGTGCCTTCAAGCGTGGAATAGTGCATCCGGATGATGGCACCGGAGCCCGCTGTCGAGCCGTGTCCGATCTGCGAATTCCGGTCGACGCTCAGGGTTCGCCAGCCGCTCTTAGCCATTTCGTATGCCACGGCTGCGCCAATGACCCCAGTTCCGATTATGATGGCATCTGCTGTCTCAGTCATTTCGCCTCTTCCTGCATTGCTGACAGGGAATACGCTTCCAGATCCGCGATCTCGTCTGGCTGGGGTGTTTGGCCGGTAAAGCAATAAAGGTACATCGGAACCTGTTTGAGCCTGTCGCCTGTGGGTTCGTTGAGTTCCGCGAGATCGTAACCTAGTTGCATGAAGTAAAGCACTCGCGCGCGGATCTCGGCCTCATTGGGAGGATAGTCGAAGCGCCGGAACATAGCGGCAAGCGCCTTGACACGCGTTTCGTCCGATTGGTCAAGCATCCGCCTGACCTTAACAGACCGTCGGGCCCAGTCCCGAACTGCAAAGTCAAGCGGGTTGTTGAAGATCCGCTCGTCGATCACGCAATGAAAAAAGTGGCAAACGGCCTCGGTAATGGTCTTGGCGGGCTGTTCCGCCTTCGCGACGATTGCAGCGGTGTTGGTGTCTTGCCAGTGTTGCAACAGCGCATCGAGCAAGGCCTGGCGCGATTTGAAATACCAATAGAAGCTTGAGCGAGACACGCCCAAACGACCGCCGAGATCCAGAACCTTGACCTGCTCAACTCCGTCGCTGACCAAAACATCCATCGCCACATTCAACCAGTCCTGGCGCGTGACTTTGACATTTCCGACGAGTCGGGATTTCTCTTGTCCTTCTCGGTTTTGGGTGGAGCCGCTCTGTCCCATGCCTCAGCTTTCAGATGGTGCGCCGCCCGCGGCGGATTGACGGGAAATACAGGCTTTCAGTGCGTCGATCCGTTCGGGGTTCACAGCGGGTCCGGTGTCTTCTGCTAGAATGGATTGCCAGACTTTAGTCGCCCGGGTGCTTGCATCTTGCGAGCCGCGTTCTTTCCATGTGCCGAAGTTGGCATAGTCATGGACGACGGGCTCATAAAACTCGATCTGGTAGCGGGCGATCGTTTGGGCGGCGGAGAAGAAGTGGCCGCTAGGCTGAACCTCGGCAAGGGCGCCGAGCCCAATTTCCGATGCGCCGGCCTGCGCCCCCGCGCACAGCTCTGCCACCATGTTGAGTACTTCGACGTCGCAAATCAGCTACAAAAAGCTGATTTG
>JBCAZO010000587.1:0-1831 GCA_038532975.1 Pseudomonadota bacterium | reverse complement strand
CTATGGAAATGCGGTCGTCGGCATCCAACCCGCGCGCGGGTACAACATCGATCCCACCGATACATACCACTCACCTGACCTTGTCCCACCGCACAACTACCTCGCCTTCTACTTTTGGATACGTCACCATCTCGGCGCGCAGGCCATTGTGCATATGGGCAAGCACGGCAATCTGGAATGGCTGCCAGGCAAGGCGCTGGCCCTGTCAGAAACCTGCTGGCCCGAAGCTGTCTTTGGCCCTATGCCCCATATCTATCCTTTCATCGTCAACGACCCAGGCGAAGGCACTCAGGCCAAGCGCCGCGCGCAGGCGGTAATCGTGGATCACCTGACCCCGCCGCTCACCCGTGCGGAAACCTATGGCCCCTTGCGCGACCTCGAAGCGCTTGTCGATGAGTATTATGAAGCCGCCGGAGTTGACCCGCGTCGTATCACGCACCTTCGTCGTGAAATTCTGTCCCTCACATCCGCCACAGGGCTGGACGCTGACGTCGGCATGAAAGGCGAAGACGAAGACAGCGATCTGGCCAAACTCGACGCCTATCTGTGCGAACTGAAAGAGGCGCAAATTCGTGATGGCCTGCATGTTTTCGGTCAATCCCCCACCGGTCGGCAGTTTCTCGATCTGACCATTGCGCTGGCACGTATTCCTCGAGGCGATGGGCAAGACGGCAACGCGTCGATTTTGCGCGCGATCGCCGATGATCTTGATCTCGGTTTTGATCCGCTCGATTGCGATATGGCCGCGCCCTGGACTGGACACCGACCAAAGACGCTTGCGAGCCTGACCGATGATACGTGGCGAAGCCATGGTGACACGGTTGAACGGTTGGAGCTTCTGGCGCTCAGACAATTTGAAAAGGATGCGCACCCTCCTGGACCTGCGACCGCCGCTGTGATGCAGGAGATTGGCCAAAACGTCTGTCCCAATCTGGTTCGATGCGGACCCAACGAAGGCACAAGCCTGATAAAGGCGCTCGACGGGCACGCTATTCCACCTGGTCCGTCTGGGGCCCCGACCAGAGGCCGATTAGACACCCTGCCGACGGGCCGCAACTTCTACTCCGTCGACAGCCGTGCCGTGCCGACCCCGACGGCTTGGGCCTTGGGGTGGAAATCCGCAAACCTATTGATCGAGAAGCACCTTCAAACCCACGGAGATTGGCCACGCAGCATGCTGATCACCGCATGGGGCACGGCCAATATGCGCACAGGCGGTGACGACATCGCGCAGGCCATGGCCCTGATGGGTGTCAAACCCAAATGGGATGCCGCCAACCGCCGTGTGACCGGGTTCGAAATTCTGCCCGAAGGTGTTTTGGGCCGCCCACGTGTGGATGTCACCCTGCGCATCTCTGGGTTCTTCCGTGACGCGTTTCCGCAACTCATCGCACTCTTCGACAGTGCCGCACGCGCCGTACAAGCGCTGGATGAGTCCGAAGATCAAAACCCGGCCGCAGCCCGCACTCGCGCTGGGGAGGCGCAATCGCGCATCTATGGCTCCAAACCGGGCGCTTATGGTGCTGGTCTGCAAGCCATGATCGACGAGCGCCTCTGGGGCAACAAGGCGGATTTGGCAGAGGCCTATCTCACATGGGGTTCTTACGCCTACGGTGCCAAGGAAGAAGGCACGCCGGATCGCGCTGGCTTTGAGACACGTCTGAGCCAAACCGAAGCCATCGTCCAAAATCAGGACAACCGCGAACACGACCTTTTGGACAGCGATGATTACTATCAGTTCGAAGGAGGGGCTGCCGCCGCTGTGGCCACGCTTCAAGGTCAGGAACGACCCATTTATCACAATGATCACTCCCGCCCCGAACGCCCTGTG
>JBCAZO010000586.1:0-1838 GCA_038532975.1 Pseudomonadota bacterium | reverse complement strand
ATCCGGAATTGTGCCGCCTTTGAGCAATCACATGCGGGAAGGGCTCATTCTACTGGCCCCGGTTGTGCGTGCGGACGTAAAGACGTGCCACCATCTTGCTGGCGGTTTTCTCAAAAGCAAATGGCAGAAGCGCATGAATCAATGCAGCACCCGCAGCGAGGAAAAGTGTGCCTGCGAAACCAAGGGCGAAGCGAAAGTGTTCGCCATAGCTTTCGTCGACAGATGCCGGGTGTTCGGTGAAGGCAGCGAGGATGCGGGGCATGTCGGATACTCCTGTTGTTTGTAGGAGGATTTTAGTCCGGAGAGGTTGAGATGTGTTCCCAAATAATACCGTTGGATCATTTACATGTGGGAAATTTTCTCGATAAAGTGACTTCATGGAGAACACTGATGATATGGACCGGAAGATCCTGCATGCTTTGCAACAGGATTGTTCCGAGTCGCTGGAGGATCTGGGCTCACGGATTGGTCTGAGCCGGAACGCATGCTGGCGGCGGATCAAACGGCTGGAAGCAGACGGCATCATCCGAAAGCGCGTTGCATTAGTGGCGCCTGAAGCTTTGGGGCTCGGCCTACAGGTGCTCATCTCGGTCCGAACAAGCGATCACGATCCGGATTGGGTGGAACGCTTCGCCAAAGCAACACGCGATATGCCCGAGATTCTCGGGGTTTACCGTATGACCGGCGATCTCGACTATCTGATCCGCGCGAGGGTTCAGGACATCGCGGGGTACGATGCACTGTACCAGCGACTGATCCGAAAGGTTTCGCTGTCAGATGTCTCTGCCAGCTTCGTGATGGAGGAGATCCGAGATACAACGGCATTGCCGGTCCTCTGAGCATTCCTTCAAGTGACAGGCTTTGGGGCCTGGAATTGAAGAATCGTGCCGAACAGGATATCGTCCTTAGGTTGTTTTAAGCTTGATGCATTTCATCATCATAGTCTTGGTGTGTTTGAACCTACTATTTTTGAAAGGAAAATTTCATGGACATCTACATTCATGGCCACGGGGTCTATCAGCCGGAGCGCGGCTTCACCAAAGTACCGCCCGGTTTCAAGATAAGCTTTTACACCGAGTTTGCGAAACAGATGAGTTGGTCGAGCGTCAACCACATCCTTTTGGAGCCCAGCGCCGATCACATTTTAAGAACAGTCAACGAATACATGATGGTGCCGGATTTAGTATACGTTGCGATAAGTAACTACGAGCAGCGAAAAGCACGCAATGTCGCCGCCCGCGGCCTTAACCTGGCAATGTTCGATGCTGATATGACATTGGGGCGGATCTTTAATGGGTTTTGCAACCAGATGGGTGGTGCGATATAGAAGTCGAACACTTCTGCGTTGGTTAAAGCCGAGATTGCCGGTTCTGAACCTCCCGCAAAAGGAGGGGTGCATCTGCACTGGTTGTGCTGCCAAACCGTGTCTGGTCTACGAGACAATGGTGGTGGCAGGATAGGCTTTAATGCCACGGATCGACGGCACCAGATCAATCCACACTACGAGAAGACGCGGATCGATGCTGTTCGGGGTCGGACCGGTACCGGCGAGACGATACCGATCGACAGGTAGCGTTTGCTCGGCTTGCGCTATGCCGTCAGGCCCTCAGGCTCTGGCAGGTCATTCGCCCGACAGCACGCCGTCAGTGTGTTGGCCAGCAGGCATGCGATGGTCATCGGGCCAACGCCACCGGGAACGGGGGTGATGGCGCCTGGATCTTCGGCACAGATATCGCTGTGGCAATCACCGACAAGTTTGGTCTTGCCTGCCTTCTCGGGATCCGGATGAGGGATGCGGTTGATGCCAACGTCGATGACCGTGGCGCCGGGCTTGACCC
>JBCAZO010000585.1:0-1839 GCA_038532975.1 Pseudomonadota bacterium | reverse complement strand
AGACCTTTGCTGTGAACCTGCATGACACAGTTATGCATTCCGAGCGTCTGTCATACCTTCTGGGGCGCACAGCCTTGTCCGCCCGGGAAGTGGAAATTCTGCAATGGATAGCCGCGGGCAAGTCGCAACAGGATGTGGGTGATATCCTCTCGATCTCTGTGCGCACGGTGGAGGTCCATGTTAGGTCCAGCCGTGAAAAACTCTGCACTCTCACCACCGCTCAGGCCGTTGGGCGCGCGGTCAGCCTTGGGCTGATCACACCTGGATAGGTTCCGAGATGGCCAAAGAGTTTTGCGAAAAGCCGCGATTTAGCTTTTTCGCGAAACGCTTTAGTTGAGTACTCGCAAAAAGCACTACGGGATTCCCCTAATATCCAAAATCCAACCGTTCGCTACTTTCCTGTTCATTCGCATTAAAAGGGAAGGAACAAACAATGTTGTTGGTAGTAGACGCCCTTAACAAACACCGCTTTGGGGCAATTCTAGATGAAATGTATCAGCTGCGCGCACGGGTTTTCCGGGATCGCATGGGCTGGGATGTAAACGTACGCAATGGACGTGAGATTGACTTGTTCGACGGGCTGGATCCGGCCTACGTCATCACACTCAATGACAGCTATGGCGTGACAGGATGCGCGCGTCTCTTGCAGACGACAGGTCCGCATATGCTATCGGATGTGTTCTTCGACATTCTGGATGGAGAGCCGCCACTACGGAGTGCAACTATTTGGGAATCAACGCGGTTTTGCGTTGATCGCCAGCGTCTTTCGGGGGGGCATGGCAAAAACACCGTCTCCTACACCACCTCGGAATTGATGGTGGGGATTATGGAATATGCCAAGTCATCCGGTATCGCGGATATCATCACCGTTATTGATCCACTGATGGACCGCATTTTGCACCGCTCGGACAACGCGCCCTATGGATATGTCGGCAAAACCGCTGACATGGGCAAGGTCAAGGCGCTGGCCGCCTTGATTGATTGTAGCTCTGAAAGGATCAACAAAGTCCGTGCTTTCGCAGGTATCCACGGCAACATCTTTGTGCCCGAAGAAGAGGTTGCAGCGGCGCTTACGCCAACTCCAGAATCAGCGATGGATCCGGAACTCAAAACCTATATGCGGGATCAGATCACATCGGCGGAAACCGAGCGCGAACGTGCTGCTGCTCTCGCCCTGCAAAAGGCTTTGTCGGGAACCGAAACATCAGGTTCTCGCGCCTTCGACGCCTAACCTATCCATCACTCACAAAAAAACGGGCCGCTCAATTTGGGCGGCCCGTTCCTGTTTATGTCGATTGACGACTATTCTTCCAGCGCTTCAACTGCTTTTTCAAGCTTGGCCTTGGTCACTTCTTTTTCTGTCACCTTGGCCTGTTCGGCGATATGGTCAATGACTTTTTCTTCAAAGATCGGCGCGCGAAGCTGCTGGCCCATTTGCGGGTTTTTCTGAACGAATTCAAAGAATTCACGTTCTTGTCCCGGATACTGACGTGCTTGCTCCATGACCGCTTGCGTCATTTCCGCATCCGTCACTTCGATCTCGGCCTTTTTGCCAAGCTCTGCCAAAAGAAGGCCCAGCCGCACCCGACGCTCGGCCAGTTTGTTGTGCTCTTCTGTGGGCTCAATCTCGGGGTGGTCATGCCCTTCCACATCCGGGTTCTCATCATGCCAGAGCTGATGCGCAATCGAATCTGCCTCGGCCTTGACCATCGACGGGGGCAACTCAAAGCTCACCATTTTGTCGAGCTCATCAAGAATGCCACGCTTCATCACAGCACGTGCAGCACCCGTATATTCCGCCTCTAGCCTTTCACTGATGCGCTCAAAGAGCAGATCAGT
>JBCAZO010000584.1:0-1855 GCA_038532975.1 Pseudomonadota bacterium | reverse complement strand
GTCTTACTGGGCCAAAAGACCCAGCATTTGGGTCCGTTAAACGGGCTGAGCCAGACACGGGGACCACCTTTGGAGAGCCGCGTAAAATTCTGGTCTTTCCCGTCTCAGGCAGGAATTATGACCGGCATATCCCGACCACCCACCGTCTCGGACGAAACACAAATGGCCCGACGAATCGGACCATGCGTGCAAGGGTCTATCTAGACCGCATCCAGACAAATGCCAAGCCCCTTTTAAACAAGGCTCAAAACCGGCCACTAAGAGCCACTCAAAGCGAGTTTTTAGGTGGTTGGCGCTGAGGGCGCCAAGTGTTGCGCAAGGTCTGCTGTGAGCTCAAGATGACGTCTTTCGCGCGGAATCAAGGCCGAAGGCCGCCGCGCGATCGCCAGACCGCCCCCCGGACTGGCGATTGGTCCACGTGGGCGCTTCGATCAACGAAATTGCAGACTGGGCAGACATAAAGTGATCTGAATCAATGGCGGTCGCCACCCCGCGGTCTGGCCATCGCGCGGCTTTTTACTCAAACTGGCAACGGCAGCTAAGTCCGCCAAACCCAACAAACAACCCACTCCACAAAAACAAAAGGGGCCTCCCAAAGGAAGCCCCCGAATCTGCTTGTCACATAGGCGTCAGCTTATTCGCCAAGAGCACCTGCCACATCAATGCTCACGCCCGGCCCCATGGTCGAGCTCAGGGCGATCTTTTTCATATAGGCCCCTTTGGCACCTGATGGCTTTGCTTTTTGCACGGCCTCAACAAAGGCACGCACGTTTTCAACCAGCTTGCCTTCGTCAAACGATGCTTTGCCAATCCCGGCATGTACAACCCCGGCCTTTTCCGCTTTGAACTGTACTTCGCCGCCCTTGGCCGCTTTCACGGCATCGGCCACATCCATGGTCACCGTGCCCACTTTGGGGTTCGGCATCAGGTTACGCGGACCAAGCACCTTACCCAGGCGGCCCACGATGGGCATCATGTCTGGTGTGGCAATGCAACGATCAAAGTCGATCTTACCGCCTTGCACCGTTTCCATAAGGTCCTCGGCACCGACGATATCTGCACCGGCCTCTTTCGCTTCATCGGCCTTGGGTCCACGAGCGAACACCGCCACGCGCACATCCTTGCCTGTGCCATTCGGCAGACCAACCACACCGCGGACCATCTGATCCGCGTGACGAGGATCAACCCCGAGATTCACAGCAATCTCGACGGTTTCGTCGAACTTCGCGTTGGCATTGCCTTTGACCAGCGCCACCGCCTCTTCAATGGTGACGTTTTCTTTGCCCGCGAACGCCTCACGCGCCGCTTTTGTGCGTTTTCCAAACTTTGCCATCTTACTTCACCTCAATGCCCATGGAGCGTGCAGAACCGGCAATGATTTTCATCGCGGCTTCGACGTCATTTGCGTTCAGGTCTTTCCACTTGGCTTCCGCAATTTCTCGCAGTTGCTTGGCCGAGACCGAGGCGACAGTTTCGCGGCCGGGCGTGTTTGCGCCGGATTTCAGCTTGGCCGCTTTTTTCAGGTAGTAAGACGCAGGTGGCGTCTTGATGTCCATTTCAAAGGACTTGTCCTGATAATAGGTGATCACGGTCGGGCACGGCGCACCGGGCTCCATGTCTTGCGTCTTGGCGTTGAACGCCTTGCAGAATTCCATGATGTTGATGCCGCGCTGACCCAGCGCCGGACCGACCGGCGGGGATGGGTTCGCTTGCCCGGCAGGCACCTGAAGCTTCATGGTGCCAGCAAGTTTCTTGGCCATGGGCCATCTCCTTTTCAAACAGCCTCAGAACGCGTCCTTCGGCCTATGTTGATGTGGTCTGGTCCGTGCATCGCGATGCCCTCGCCTCCCACATG
>JBCAZO010000583.1:0-1872 GCA_038532975.1 Pseudomonadota bacterium | reverse complement strand
CTGGGTATCCTGATCCCACCCTCCATCCCGATGATCGTCTACGGGTTCGTGACGGAACAATCGGTCATCGCCCTGTTCCTGGCAGGCATCGGGCCGGGGCTGGTGCTGGTCACGCTCTTCGTTCTTTTTGCAATGCTTCACGCACGGCTTTCGGGCAACTTCGAGAATGTGCCCAAGGCCAGCATGGCCGAGCGGTTAGAGGCCTCAAAACGCGCCTTGCCTTCGGTTGCTCTGGCGGCACTGGTCATTGTCGGGCTTTACTCGGGCGCCTTCACCCCGACAGAGGCCGCGGCGGTCGGGGCAGCGGCGGCCCTTGTCATCGTGGCCTTCTGGTTGCGCACGCTGACATGGGCGAACCTGTGGGAAGCGGTGCGCGAATCTGCCATCACGACCACTGCGATCCTTCTGATCGTGGCGGGGGCCAAGATCTTTGGCAAAGCCATCGCCCTGTATCGCATCCCGCAGGACATCTCGGCCTTTCTGGCACAAACGATTGACGGGCCGATCATGTTCATCCTCGTCGTCTCGGTCGTGCTTTTGCTGATGGGGCTTGTCTTCGAGGCGCTATCGATGATCCTGATCATGACGCCGGTGCTTCTGCCGGCCGCACTTGGTCTGGGGTTCGATCCAATCTGGTTTGGCATTTATATGGTGATTATGGTGGAATGCGCCCTGATCACCCCCCCGGTGGGGCTAAACCTTTATGTTATTCAGTCGGTGGCGCGCACGACGCTGGCCAACGTGGCGCGTGGCGTCTGGCCGTTTCTGGCGCTGATGCTGATCACGGTAGTGATCCTTTACGTGATGCCGGATCTCGCCCTCTACATTCCGTTCAAATGGTGATGCCCATGACCCAGGCCGAAACGCTTCGCTCCCTGCTGCGCCAAGACAAATGCCATATCATGCCGTGTTGTTTCGACGCGCTCTCGGCCAAACTGATCGCGCAGGAGGGCTATGAGTTGACGTTCATGTCGGGCTTTGCCGCCTCGGCCAGCCGGATCGGCGCGCCCGATCTGGGCTTGATGAGCTATGGCGAGGTGCTTGATCAGGCACGCAATATCACGGACGCCATCGACATTCCGCTGATCGGCGATGGCGACACCGGGTATGGCAATGCCATGAATGTGCGCCGCACCGTCACGGGGTTTGCCAAAGCGGGCTGCGCTTCGGTGATGATCGAGGATCAGCTGGCGCCTAAACGCTGCGGCCACACGCCCGGCAAGGCGGTGGTGGCGCGAGACGAAGCGTTTGACCGCATTCGCGCAGCCGTAGATGCCCGAGAGGCGCTGCGCGAAGACGGCGGCGACATCCTGATCCTCGCGCGCACCGATGCGCGCCACGACCACGGACTTCCCGAGGCGATTGAACGGGCGGCGAAGTTTGCAGACCTGGGGGCCGATATCCTTTTTGTCGAAGCGCCCCGGAGCGAGGCGGAAATGCGTGAGATTTGCAGCGCACTTCCTGGCCCCAAGATGGCCAATATCGTGGAAGGCGGCGAGACGCCCGACCTGCCCAACGCGGCCCTCCATGACATCGGCTATGCTATCGCCGCCTATCCGCTGTCTCTGATGGCCGCAGCAATGCAGGCGATGGTGGGCACCCTGCGCGGAATGCGCGAAGATGAACGTCAGGCGCTCATGGATTTTGGCGAATTGCGGCAGCGGATCGGCTTCGAGGACTATTATGCCACGTCCGAGCGTTATGGTTCTTCAATCCGGTAACTCTTCGAAATCAAAGTGTGGAAAACCAGATCGCTACTTTCTGGACAGCGGCATCAAGGTCTCCTGGGCGGGGAAGAGGATATTCGAGCGGTCATGCCATGCTTCTGCGTCAGGACAGTCGCCTTTCAACAGACCGGGACCATTGCCGCTC
>JBCAZO010000582.1:0-1874 GCA_038532975.1 Pseudomonadota bacterium | reverse complement strand
AGAGCAAACCACAGCGCAAGCATGATCCAGGCCGGGATGCTGATGATGCGGAAAATGATGATCAGGATGATGAGAATATCGACTTTGGCCCGTGGAAACAGCAACAGATAGCCGCCCATAACCCCGGCAATTGCGCCGGATGCGCCAACCGTAGGCACCTGGCTTAGGGGAGCTGAGATCAGATGCGTGACCCCCGCCGCGATGCCACAGGCCAAGTAGAAGCCAAAGTAGCCCACATGGCCCATCTCATCCTCCATGTTATCACCGAATATCCATAAAAACAGCATGTTACCCGCAAGATGCATCCAGCCTCCGTGAAGGAACATTGAGGTAAGTAATGTCTCGTATGTGCCCTGTTGGCTGACAAGGATCGGAACCATTGCCCATTCGTAGAAAAATCCGTTGAGCGCACGCGGATCGCTGAAAAGTGGCCAGTAGCTAAGGAAAATACCAATATTGAGCGCCATCAGCACGTAGGTGACATAGGGCACCCGACCAGACGGGTTGTGATCGCGAATAGGAAACATGCCTCGACTGTGGCGAGGGACAGACGGGGGGTCAAGCGATCAGTGATGGCACGTTTGGCAGATGTGGGGTTAGAGCACTTTAAGAACGATGAAAGGGCAGGGTAGGGTTTAATCCATCCCGCCGAGCAGGGCCGCGTTGCCGCCAGCCGCGGTTGTGTCGACGCAGACATGGCGTTCTCCCATCACGTGTCCAAGGTCCGGCTGTCCTGTGATCAGAGGCAGGATCGGGCCGTTTCGTTTGCTGAGAGCGGCGGTGTAGGCTTGAGCCTTGGCGGCATCGCCCCACCAAAGGGCGCCAGAAAAATTGCTAAGTGTGGTCAAACCCTCTGCAGGTAGAGTGCCGGTGGCCGTTGCCGCGCGACCGCCAAGGGCCATAACAGCCTTGGCCTGCGCCATGGCCGCATCTTCGCCGGGGCCAAGGCAGAGCAGGGGCGTGCGGGCATGAAGAGTGAGGCGGTTGGACTCTCCGGTCGGGCCAGGCAGCACCAGGGCCGGTGAGGTTGGGATGACGCTGTTTTGTGCTGCATCCAGCGCAGCCTGTGCTGCGTCAGGTGACATATCCGTTGGCCATGCGGCATCGATCTGCGCAACCGGGTGCGCAGAAAAGCGCGAAAGGTAATGCGGTCCGCCTGCCTTGGGACCAGTTCCAGACAGCCCCTCACCGCCAAAGGGTTGGCTGCCGACGATGGCGCCGATCTGATTGCGGTTGACGTAAATGTTTCCAGCATGAACCGCTTCGGTCACGTGCTGAACCCGGTCATCGATCCGGGTCATGAGGCCGAAGGTCAGGCCGTAACCGGTGGCGTTGATATCGGCGATCACCTTATCTAGCTCATGTGACGCGAAGGTGGCGATATGCAGGACAGGACCAAAGATCTCGCGCTTGAGGTCGCCAATGCCCCGCACGCGGATCAGGGTGGGGGCGATGAAATGCCCGGAGTTTGGTGTGGGGATTTCATGCAGAAGACGCCCTTCGGCACGTGCGGTCTCGATATGTGCTGAGATCCCTGCCTGAGCCTCGGCATCGATCACCGGGCCAACGTCAGTCTTCAGATGCCAGGGTGCGCCCATGACCAGCGCATCCATTGCGCCGGTCAGCATTTCGGTCAGGCCCTCGGCGATGTCTTCCTGAACATAAAGACAGCGCAGGGCCGAACAGCGTTGTCCGGCAGATTGAAAGGCGGATTCGACGATGGCTTGCACGGCCTGTTCGGGCAGGGCGGTACTGTCGACGATCATTGCGTTCAGCCCACCGGTTTCCGCAATGAGAGGCGCGCCCGGAGCAAGGTTTTGCGCCATAGTGGCGCGGATTTTCAGGGCGGTTTCTGTAGAGCCTGTGAATGCCAC
>JBCAZO010000581.1:0-1875 GCA_038532975.1 Pseudomonadota bacterium | reverse complement strand
ATTCTAAAGTTCGGATCATCGGGACATCTTCTGATATACTCAGACCATGTTTGGTACAGATTGGTGAAGTAATGAAGAAATTCCCGACATATGCGGTGTTCGAAGGTGGCGGGGCGATCGGCGTTTGCCATGTGGGCGTGCTGCGCGCCTTACAACGTGCTCGCCTTTTGGAATTGAAAGGATATGCAGGCACGTCTGCAGGCGCACTGGTCGCGACCCTTGCAGCCGCAGGGGTTTCTGGCGAGCAGATGATCGATAAGACAGACGGTAAGTTTACGTCGGTTTTAAATCTTCTGGATGACGAAAAATTTCGCAACGCCCCGTACAAACTGGAACCTTTTGAATCTGCAAAGGATCTGATTGGACCCGGACGCGGTTGGCTCTTCATCACAATGTTGCGCTATCTTGCGTCATCGGCCGAGGGCTTGTGGTCCAAAGCAGTCAAGACTGTCGTTATGCTTGTGTTGTTTGCCGCCATCGTCGCGATATTCATCGCACCGGGGCCGGTTACCTTCATGTTGCTTGACTGGTTAACGTGGTCTTTTCGACTTCTGGCAGCACTTGGAGTTGGTTTGGTCCCGTTCCTTGTCGCAATCTACCTGTTCAGTCGGTTCCGAGGGATTGCGAAATTGGAGCGCGCAGAGGACGCGCTTTACGCGCTGATCCGCGCGAAGATGGAAGGAACCGTGGACGAAAAAGACGATAAGTCCTGGTTGCCGGACTACCGTGAACCGATAACTTTTGAATTGTTCGAGAGCGTTTTCAAAACAAAGCTGAAGATTGTTGCAACCGATCTTGATGACAAGAAGCTGACGCTGTTCTCGTCCCGGACAACCCCAAATGCCTGTGTGGTTAAAGCCACGATTGCGTCGATTGCGATCCCGATAGCCTTTCGCCCGCAACGCGTTGCGCTGGATTCCAGCGATCCGCATACGACACGGGTTTTTGCGGATGGTGGTCTGGTATCAAACCTTCCGACCTGGAGTTTCGAACCTGAGATCAAGGAGGAGCCTGAATCTCGCATCGTAACGTCCGAGCTGCACACGCAAAGTGAGGCAAAGGCTGCAGATCGCAGTCTGGGCGCCTTGTTGAGTGGTGTTCTCAGATCAGCGGTCTTCGGCAGCGCATCACTGGGTGAACTGAGGATTCCTGCAAACGTCATCCGAGTGTTCCCGCGTGGACATGAACTTGATGTTCTGGACATCGATGCCTCGGCTGACAGCATCGTTAAGGCGGCACGGAAATCGCAAATTACTGCAGAAGCAGTCATTGGCGAAACAGTGCGCATTCAGAGGTATATCACCTCGGTACGCGAGGAGGTGGGAGCCGCTATTCTGGCATCAACAGGATCGTCAGAGTTGCCCCAAGGATCGGACTTTCAAGTCGCCATCGCACGGGAGGACAGGTTGAATGACACTCCGAACGGTCGCTTCAGCTTACGCCATTTTAGTGGGTTTGCTGAAGTATTCCGTTTGCGTCATCGGCAACCATTGCAAGAGGCGGCGGCTCAGGAGTGCGTGTTTCGCGGGCGGCCCTTCATCCATGTATTTAGAGATCCCTCGGACAACTTAGCACTTCTGCAAACAGACTCGCGTTTTGTGCGACTACCCGTCAAGAACAAGTTAGATTTATTCCAACGAGAGCCACCAGACGTTGCGTGGATTGCAGCGGTCGAAACAGACTTTGCGACCGCAGACGAAGATCTGATAAGCGTCGTTCGATTTGGTTTTGAAGCGGGCATTAAGCACGCCATGGGCCATTCACAGGGATTGACCGACGAAGACTGGCGCACCGTTGCAATGCCCAAGGTCATCGCAGGCAGGTCTCGCAGGAAATCTGTTCTCGTATTGCAGGGCAATACGCTGTTCGGCGCAC
>JBCAZO010000580.1:0-1886 GCA_038532975.1 Pseudomonadota bacterium | reverse complement strand
TGGCCGGACCTGATGCGCCGTGCCAGATCTTTTTGAACAACTATGGCGCGGGGGGCGGCGTTGAACTGCCCTTCGGTGGCACTGGTCTGTCCGGTCATGGCCGCGAAAAAGGGTTCGAGGCGCTCTATGGGTTCTCCAGCCTGAAAACAGTTGCCGCGCTGCACGGATAAGGGGGGAATCATGCGACTAGAGGGTAAGACTGCAATTGTGACCGGGGGTGGCTCGGGCTTCGGGGCTGGCATCTGCCGGAAGTTTGCCGCGGAGGGTGCGCGAGCGATGGTCGTCGATGTTAATCTCGACGGCGCTCAGGCCATTGCTGACGAGATCGGCAATGGGGCATTGGCGCAACGGACGGATGTCGGGAACTCGGATGACGTTGCCGCCCTGGCAACCGCGGCACGCGAGGCCTTTGGCGAACTGGATATCTTGGTCAACAATGCCGGGATCACGCATCTGCCCGGGCCAATGGACGAGATCACGGAAGAAGACTTCGACCGGGTTCTGGCGGTGAATGCCAAGTCCGTGTTCCTGACCGCCAAGCACATCATCCCGGCGATGAAGGCGCGGGGGCAAGGCGCAGTGCTGAACGTTGCCTCGACCGCCGGGGTCAGTCCGCGCCCGAGGCTCAGCTGGTACAACGCCTCGAAGGGGTGGATGATCACCGCCACACGGTCCATGGCGGTTGAACTGGCACCCGTTGGCGTCCGCGTGAATGCCCTGAACCCGGTGGCGGGCGAGACGCCGCTGCTGAAATCCTTTATGGGCGAGGACACGCCGGACGTTCGCGCGAAGTTCCTGTCGACGATTCCGATTGGCCGGTTCTCAACGCCAGAGGATCTGGGCAATGCCGCGTGTTTCCTCTGCTCGGATGAAGCCAGCATGATCACGGGCGTTTGCATGGAGGTCGATGGCGGCCGGTGTATCTGACTGGCTTACTGCCACGCCCCACCCAAGCGAGCTGTGCCGTACAATGATTGGGTCGGTGACATGGTCCACGGGTTTGGTTCTATTGACCCGGTATCCAGAGCGCTAGATCTTGCCAGAACCATAATAGTACTGCAGTGCACAACATGATCAGCGCGAAGGGTGCCGCGCCTTTGACAACCTCGCCCAGGCGCGCTTTCCCAACCGCTTGAATCACAAAGAGGTTGAGGCCGACTGGCGGTGTAATCAGTGCCGTTTCGATCAGCAGAACGAAGAAAATTCCGAACCAGATCGGGTTTATGCCCATTGCCTCCAACGATGGGTAAAGCACTGGCACCATGATCAGCAGCATCGAGAGCGCTTCGAGAAAGAAACCGATCAGAAGCAGCACGCCACCGACAGCCAGCATAAACCAGTTTGCGTCCGAAATGTTCTCGGTGATGAGTTGGCTGATGGATTGCGGGATTAGGTAGAGGGTGATGGCATAGGAAAATACCTTTGCGCCAAGAATGATCATGAAGATCATGGCCGTTGTGATCATCGCTCTGTGCGTGGCGTCGCGTAACTTGTCCCACGTCATCCGACCCATGGCGAACGTTAAAACCAGAGCAGTCACGAACCCAACGCCAGCGCTTTCGGACGGCGTAGCGACACCTGTGTAAATCGAGAGGATAATGACGGCTGCCAAAAGGATTGTGGGCAATGCCAACGCCGTCGCTCGCCCCCGCTCGGCCCAAGAGGCCTTAGGCGATGGCGTGTAGCCGCCGCCAAAGGCCGAGAATGTAGTTCCGTAGATCACGAAGACCGAGGCCAGAAACAAGCCCGGGCCGATCCCGGCCAGAAAAAGGGTCGGGATCGATTGCTCGGTGATAATGCCATAGATGATCAGCGGAATAGATGGAGGGATTAGGATCCCTAGGGTGCCGCCCGCCGCTAGCATACCGAGCGTGAACGGCCGGTCA
>JBCAZO010000579.1:0-1892 GCA_038532975.1 Pseudomonadota bacterium | reverse complement strand
TCCCGAGGCTGACTGCACCTGCGTCACGCCAGTAACCGCCAGGGCCGAGGCTTCTGCCTCCAGGGCCTGGGCCTGAAGGTCTGAGGGCGCGGGCTCTTCGGCGGTGTCGGCAAGCTGCAAAGCCGTGGCATCCCAGTCCTGAGCAATCTGCTCTGGATCAGCCAGGCCGATATGCGGGTCTTCCGGCGCTTCTTGCGCCATAGCCACCGCGCGCTCGGCCAGCATGGAAATCGTCGCATCACTTGTATCAGAAGCTGACACGCAGGCCTGTCTTTGACCAACAAGAACCCGCAACCCGATATCGGTTCCCTCCGCACGCTCGGCCTTCTCCAAGGCTCCCTTGCGCACCGCGATGTCCAGCGACCGCCCCTCAACCGCGATGGCGTCTGCCGCATCCGCCCCGGCTTTTTCCGCAGCACTCAAAAGCGCGTCGGTCAGGGATTTCAAATCAGACGGCATTCATGTCTCCACTTCGGCCCGCAACAGGTAGACCGAGGCCCGCGGCCTTACAAGACCGCGGGCCTCAGATAACCCGTCAAAGCGAAGCGTTAGGCCAGATCAGCGCAAACGCTGACCGTTTGCCAGAACCTGACCATCGCTCTTGACCTCGATTTTGGAATCGAGAGTGTCCTCACCATCACCAGGCACAGCAAAGAGACCCATCATCATACGGGCGCCCATGGCCTGGTCTTCTGGTACAAAGCCCATGGACACCAGCGTATCAAGCAGTGCATTGGCACCAACCAGTTTCAGGTCAACCGATCCTTCTGGTGCCGGCATACCATCAAAAGTTTCCAGGTCAGTGTTGTCAAAAGTAAACGCCCCAGACCCGGTCAGCTCGGCACCCGCCACGCGAACGGTCAGTGTGTTAAGGCTTAGCGAGTTAAGCTCACCAGGCATCTCACCCGATGTCTCAACATTTTCCATTTCTTCCGGGTTCAGGAAGTCAAAGAACAGTTTCGCCTTGCCGGTCATGTCGATAGCAATTGTCGCCGGGTCGCGTGGCAACTGGCCCGTTGGGTCAAAAATACCCCAGATCAGGTCCGACATCGTGAAATTGCCCATTGTGAAGCCGAATGCAAAGTCCTGCTCGTCTTCGCCTTTGATAATCGGCATGCCGAATTTGAACCCGGCTTCCTCAAGCGCGAACTCGACCGGAAACGGAATTTCACCACCCGCCATCGAGACATTGGTTCCCGTGGTCGCAACGTCGTAAATCAGACCCTCATCGCTCATGGCCACCTTGATTTGACCTGTGGCCGAGCTGGTGCTGCCCTGAACGTTCTCGGAACCTTCTGTGAACTCGAACTCCATTGCATTGTCGCGATAGGACAAATCGGCGTCGACGGCGAACCCGTTTGCCACGGCGGTATGCATCATTGCCGCATCCATTTCGAGCGGCAGCGTGCTTGTCCCGGTGGCATCCATACCGGCTAGGCTGCCTTTCAGAACCAGGCGCGCATCTTCATTTTCAGGGTCTTTGAAATCAATGTTGTAGCTGACCGGACCACTGGTCATTTTCTGATCCGCGACACGCAGGTCGCCGACTTTCATAGTTGTGGTGCCGACAATATCGGCCACGGTGACATCCATCACACCCAGATCAATGCTTTGACCCTCGGCAACAATTTCTTTGAACTTCAGCGCAATTTCCGCCGCCGTGTAGTTATACGTGATGTCGTTTGGGTCACCTGAGACATTCATCACCAGGCCGGTGTTATTGTAGTCCATTGCCATAGTCACAGCTTCAGGACCATCAACCACAATATTCAGCGGGATTGACGCCGGAAACTCGACCGACACTGTGCCGTCGCCCTTTTCCACAAAGTTGATCTCACCCAGTTCAACACTGATATTCGCGTCTTCCTCGGGGATCTCCATGCTCATCACAT
>JBCAZO010000578.1:0-1893 GCA_038532975.1 Pseudomonadota bacterium | reverse complement strand
CATCGTCAAGGGGCCTGATGCGGGCAAGTTCCTCGACATGCTCTACACCAACATGATGAGCACGCTGAAATCGGGGCGCTGCCGCTATGGTCTGATGTGCAACGAAAACGGCTTCCTGATAGATGACGGCGTCGTGGCGCGGATCGATGAGGACACGTTCCTCTGCCATACGACCACAGGCGGGGCCGACAGCATTCACGCCCATATGGAAGACTGGCTGCAATGCGAATGGTGGGACTGGAAGGTTTATGTCGCCAACGTGACCGAACAATATGCACAGGTGGCTGTGGTCGGTCCGAATGCACGCAAAGTATTGGAAAAGCTCACGAAAGAAGACCTCAGCGCGGATGCGATCCCGTTTATGGCCTGGCAGGACGTGACCTTTGGCGACATCAACGCCCGAGTCTATCGCATCTCCTTCTCGGGCGAGTTGAGCTACGAGATCGCCGTACCTGCCAGCCAAGGGCGCGCCTTCTGGGATCAACTGCTGGAAGCCGGAGCCGAATTTGGTGTGACCCCTTACGGTACAGAAGCGCTTCACGTTATGCGCGCCGAAAAGGGCTTTATCATGATAGGCGATGAAACCGACGGCACCGTCATTCCGCAGGATCTTGGCCTCGACTGGGCGATTTCCAAGAAGAAGGACGACTACCTCGGCAAACGCGCGCTAGCGCGCAGCCATATGGCGGACCCCAACCGGTGGAAGCTGGTGGGGCTTGAAACGGTGGATGGCTCGGTTCTTCCCGATGGGGCCTATTGCACCGCCGAAGGCACCAATGAAAACGGCCAGCGCAACGTGCAGGGGCGCGTGACCTCGACCTATTATTCGCCGACCTTGGATCGTGGTATCGCCATGGGTCTCATCAAACACGGCCCGGACCGGATGGGAGAAGTGGTCGAATTCCCTAAAACCGATGGCACGATCATCAAGGCCAAGATCGTCAGCCCGGTCTTCTATGACCCGGAAGGGGAGAAGCAAAATGTCTAGCGCAGTGAGCGCCTTGCAGGGCGCAAAATACAGCGGCTACGTGAAAGTCGAAGAAATGGGCCTGCGCGGGATGATCACTTTGCGCGGCGACCTGGCGTCAGCCAAAATGAAAAAGGCGGTGCTGGAGGCCACTGGCGCGAAGCTTCCCAAACAGCGTGAAATCCTTCACGAAGGCGACAAGTCTGTCGCGTGGATGTCCCCGGATGAACTCTTGGTCATGGTGCCATATGTTGCTGTAGGTGATACTTTAGCCGTATTGGAAAAGGCGCTGAAAGGTCAGCATTTTCTGGCGGCGAATGTCTCGGACGCGCGGGCGATGTTCAGCCTCGATGGCAACGCTGCGCGCGAAATCATCGCCAAGCTTTGCCCGGTTGACATGGCCCCTGACGCCTTCGCCCCCGGCCAGATCCGCCGCACCCGCATGGCCCAGATTGCTGCCGCCTTCTGGATGACATCAGAGACCCGGATCGAAGTTGTCTGCTTCCGCTCAGTCGCGCAATACGCCTTTGACCTTCTCAAGGACGCGGCGGAACCGGGTGGTGAGGTGGGTATTTTCGCGTAGGGTGGGGATCATCCCCACCCATTGCAACGTTTCAATGCCGCCCAAGCCGCGCACGGATACTTCGTCTTTCCCACCGGTTGACGACGCGGGATGTAGGTTTGTCCAGCCGATCTCTACGGCTTTCTCGCCGATCAATCCTGTCTTCGATGACATCCAGTGGGCCACGGTCAAACCGCTCATCGCGAATGCTCTCGCGCCGGTCGATCCGGTCCTCTAGCCGGTCAAGCCTTTCGGCGCGGGTGTCTGCCTGAGCGGGTGTGATTACCCCCAGCCCGGTTACGGTCGCAGCGGCCAGAATTACCATGCTCTTCATCAGTGCCTCCATTGCGTTGAATATCTGTTC
>JBCAZO010000577.1:0-1896 GCA_038532975.1 Pseudomonadota bacterium | reverse complement strand
AACTAGAGCGGCAGGGCTGGACCACCCAGCAGATGTGCTACGACAGCCTGAACTTGCTGCACTACTTTCGGCTCATGCCAGATAGCCGGTTTCTGTTCGGCATGCGTGGCGGTCTCTTTTCATCTGCAAGGGCAGAACAAGGCGCCCGGCGGGCGACCGAAGAGCATTTCCGATCATGCTTTCCCGCCTGGTCCAAGGTAGAGATCGAGTACGCGTGGTCGGGCTTTGCTTGCATGTCCCGCAAGCTCTTCCCCTTTGTCGGTCTATTGCACGGAAGCCGTCGCATCTCGGCAGCGCTCTGCTATCACGGCAACGGGGTTGCGATGGCGACCTACGCAGGGGCACTCTTGGCCGATCGTCTATCCGGCACAGGCGCTCTCGACACCCCCGCTGTCATGAACTCGCCGCTGAAGGCATTTCCGCTGGGCCGTTGGCGGCGCGCGCTTATGCCGCCGGCCTATGGTTTACTTCGGTGTCTTGATCGGCTGGCCTGAATCAGGCGTTGTCCGGATCTCGCAGACCGACCACACTGGACGCAGGGATCTTGTGACCGCTGTCGAGTATCACAAAGGTCTCATCTCCCTCGACCCTTGCCTCTGTAACAGTCGAATAGGCGCGTGCGGTCTGTGTCGCCAGCTCTTCTCCGGCAGCGCGAAACTCAAACTCAAACGCGTACGTTCCGGTCGGCAAGGGATTTCCGGCCGCATCCACGCCGGCCCATGTGATTTGATCGGTTGTCGGCGTGAGGACCTGGCGCTGAACCTCGGCACCGCTTTCATCACGGACAACCAAGATCATTTCGTCGGCAGTCGCGGGTGGATCTGCAAACAGAGTGACCGGCGATTCGTCAAATCGGGCTGGGGCGGTCGAGAGGGCATCCTTGCCGATCCATGACGAGAGGCCAGCAAAGCCATTCTGACCGAGTGACGTGATCAGCTCCTGCATCAACTCGTTGGTCTGCACCTGCTGTTCCACCATGGAAAATTGGGCAAGCTGAGCGGCGTACTCAGCTGAATCAATGGGATCGAGCGGATCCTGGTACTTGGCCTGCGCGGTCAACATAGTCAAAAAGGTTTCAAAGTCCGAGGCAATTGCGGCACCATTGTCCTCAGTGGCGACCTTCACGGTCGGTGTGGTTGTCGTCTGATTACTCGCGATAGGTTCCATTTGGCTTAGATCCTCACATCAACACCACCCGCGGCCCAATTAAGCGGACCTAAGGGCGTGGAAACTGGTCCAACTGGCAATGGTTCATCAACCAATTCGAGCAGATTTGAATCATTTGTAGGCCGCTGGCCGTCTTCCTGTTCGGCGTTCTCAAACGATTGGCCGCTGTCGGCGAACGAAAATGAGATCTGCTCGTATCCAAGCTCAGCAAACTCGCGTCCAAGCGTCTCGATATTCCTCCGCATCAATTCCAGTGTTTCCACCCGTTCCGTCGCTACCAGGACGGTAACACCGGTCTCAGCAGCCGAGATGCTCATGCGTACGCGACCCAGTTCAGCCGGGTTCATAGAGAGTTCAACACGTCCATCGGGCCCACGATGCAACGCCTCGGCCAGTTGCCGCGCAACAAGTTGCGGGAGCTCCAGTCTAGGTTGCAGCTTGTTGTCCACGGTGACTGTCGCGTTCGATCGAAGGTCCCAGACGATCTCGGGCTCACCGGCGGGGCCTGACGCCAAGGATGCCGTATCCAAGGCAGCACCTTCCGCGACTTTGGTCGAGCCGCTCAAAGCTGTGGCAGGAGCCGACTCGACGGCGAATCTTGTGGTTGGATTGGCGGTTACGGACTTGTCCGCAGACACGAGATCAGACCGACTGACCGGCTTTTCCGATCGGGTCCAAGCACCAGGCTCCAACGTCGGATCGTCTGCGAGCACTTCGTTTGTCGTCAGG
>JBCAZO010000576.1:0-1897 GCA_038532975.1 Pseudomonadota bacterium | reverse complement strand
GCGCGCCTTTGGAATCTCTCCGGGAACCGAATTTCGGCACCCTGCGATAGGAAATGACCAGGCCATATGGGCTTGCGGGTCATGACGCCATAGAAATTTTTACGTTCCATGTTCACGAGGTCTTTTCAAACCGAATAAACCTCGATAGAGGGGAGCACGGTCCGGGGCGTGGCGCAGTCTGGTAGCGCACCTGTTTTGGGTACAGGGGGTCGTAGGTTCGAATCCTGCCGCCCCGACCATTTTCTTCACAATCTGAGATTTTGAACGCTTTAACTGTGGCTTGCCAGTCGCAGTGTGACGCGTTTCAGGATGCAGCCTGGACTCGGCGGAAAACCACCATTGTTGATAAGTGCGCGTGGATCGAGGTTTTTGCGAGGTGATGGGATACATTCGCTGGCGAGTATAAACAGGCGTGGCAAAAGCGCTTTTTCATTTCCTCGGCCTGAACATTTCGAACGTGATCTCGCTTTGGTGAATCACTTGGCTCAATTTGCCGGATTGTGGAAAAACACAGTCAATATGAAATTTTTGCAAAATCGCCAAAAAAATGCATTGACCTGATATGTGTACATACGTCACTTTGTGTGAGCAGGTCGACAAGCCACAAGATATAGTGGTGCGGGGCTAGGCAGGGACAGATACCCAAATACACCTTCGGATAACCCGGGGAACAAGGTTGTTGGCGCGTTTGCGTGGCAGCCGACCGGGTCGTGTTGTTCTTGTTCTCCACCGACAGGCACGCCCTGAGAGGGGGCAGGTTTAACACAATTTGGCTACGGGGCGCAGCTAATGAAGATTGATCGCAAATTCACCAAAGCAGGCAAAGATGCATACGCGGATATCGAGTTTATTAAGACAAGCTCGGAAATCCGGAATCCGGACGGAACTACGGTATTCAAACTTGATGATGTAGAAGTCCCGGCAAGCTGGAGCCAGGTGGCGAGCGATGTGATCGCGCAGAAATATTTCCGCAAAGCAGGCGTGCCTGTGTCTTTGACCAAAGTTGAGGAAGACGGCGTACCGGAATTCCTGTGGCGCTCGGCACCAGCAGCGGAGGATACGCCGAAAGCGGGTGAAACCAGCGCCAAGCAGGTGTTTGACCGTCTTGCAGGGGCCTGGGCCTACTGGGGCTGGAAGGGCGGTTATTTCTCTGACGAGAAAGACGCGCGCGCTTATTTTGATGAAATGCGCCACATGCTGGCCCGCCAGATGGCGGCGCCTAACAGCCCGCAATGGTTCAACACTGGTCTGCACTGGGCCTATGGCATCGATGGTCCGGGGCAGGGGCACCACTATGTCGACTACAAAACCGGCGAATTGACCAAATCTACCAGCGCTTATGAGCACCCGCAGCCGCATGCCTGCTTTATTCAGTCCGTGGCCGATGATCTGGTTGGCGATGGCGGGATCATGGACCTTTGGGTGCGGGAAGCGCGGCTCTTTAAGTACGGCTCCGGCACTGGCACAAACTTTTCTTCCCTGCGCGGCGCTGATGAGCCGCTCTCTGGTGGTGGTAAATCCTCTGGCTTGATGGGCTTTCTGAAGATTGGCGACCGCGCGGCCGGTGCGATCAAATCCGGCGGGACCACACGGCGCGCGGCCAAGATGGTGATCTGTGACGTGGATCACCCGGATGTTGAGGATTTCATCAACTGGAAAGTCATCGAAGAGCAGAAAGTTGCGTCTATCGTCGCGGGTTCCAAGATGCATGAGCAAAAGCTCAATGAGATTTTCTCGGCCATCCGCACATGGGATGGCAGCACCGAAGATGCGGTTGACCCGGCTAAGAACGAGAGTCTGAAAGCCGCCATTCGCGGCGCGAAAAAGTCTGCTATTCCAGAGACATATGTCAAACGCGTTCTTGACTATGCGCGGCAGGGCTATGACAGTATTGAAT
>JBCAZO010000575.1:0-1908 GCA_038532975.1 Pseudomonadota bacterium | reverse complement strand
ACGGCGGTTTCAATGTCCTCGCCCGGGTGCTTGCGGAAGCAATAGGGCCGCCGCCAATGGCCGACGGGCTCCCAATAAGCCCCGTTTTCCTCGTGCCAGTCATGCATCGGTGTCTTGCGCAGAGGCTGGAAGATCGGGCCGCGCGCCTCGCCAGCGATAGAAGCCATAGAGATCGGCGTATAGGGAGGCCGGAACGTTGTGGTGCCGGTCTGTGGGATTGGTTGATTAAGCGCATCAGAAAGGATCGCGAGACCATTGATATTGCTCAACTTACCCTGATCCGTGGCCATGCCCAAAGTGGTGTAGCGCTTGGCATGCTCAACGCTTTCAAAACCTTCTCGCGCGGCCAGTTGCACGTCAGAGACCTTGACGTCGTTTTGATAGTCCAGCCAGGATTTCGAACGCAGCTTGATGTTGGCCCCTTGCGGCATCAGCCAGATCGGCTCGATCGGCGCCATTTTGGGGCTGTCGGCCTCTGGCGCTTTGGTGTTTTTCGGCTTGCCCCCGGCGGCTTTGGCGGCGGCCTGACCAGCGTTGACGGCATCTTTGGTAGTGTCAGACAGGTTCACTGCGCCATTCGCCGCGCCTGCGACGGACACGAATGCCTCGCCTTGCGCGCCTGTAGGAGCTTTATCCGGGTCGGGGCGGAACATGGCCTGCGCCTCGTCCCAGATGAGTTTGCCACCGCAATGGGACCAGAGATGCACGACAGGCGACCACCCGCCCGACATGGCGACCACGTCGCAGGCCACTTCTTCCAATGGTGTGCCCTCGCCCGCTTGCGAACAAATCGCCACACCTGTGACCCGCTTGCCGCCCTTGACCTTGGCGATGGCCTTGCCGTTTTCGACGCGAATGCCCAGTTCACGCGCCGCATCGGCCAGCGGCCCGCCACCACCGGCGCGTGCATCTATGATGAGCGGCACGTCGAGGCCTGCGTTTTTCATGGTAATCGCGGTTTGGTAAGCGTCGTCATTGTTGGTCACAACAACGGTGCGATCCCCAACGGAAACGCCGTAATTGACCGCATAATCGCGCACCGCAGAGGCAAGCATCACGCCGGGCACATCGTTGCCGGCAAAGCTGAGCGGACGCTCGATTGCCCCCGTTGCGGTGACAATCTGTTTTGCGCGAATACGCCAGAGGCGATGGCGAGGCGTGTTCTTGCTCGGCGCATGGTCGCTAACCCGTTCATATCCAAGCAGATATCCGTGGTCATAAACACCAGCCCCCATCATGCGCAGGCGCATTGTCACATTGGACATTGTTGCCAGTTCGGAAACGGTTTCGTCCACGAACTTATCCACAGGCATGTGATTGACAGTGCCGGTGTCAACCAGAGCACGTCCGCCCCAATGCGCGGTCTGCTCCATCAAGAGAACCTTGACGCCTGCCTCGCCCGCCGCCTTGGCCGCGAGAAGACCCGCGATACCACCGCCGATGACGACAACGTCGTAAAAGGCGTAGAGATGTTCATACTTGTCCTGATCGCGGTCTCGGGGCGCTTTGCCCAAACCCGCAGATTGGCGGATGAACGGCTCATAGACGTGCTTCCAGAGCGGCCGGGGATGGATGAACATCTTGTAGTAGAAGCCAGCCGGCAGGAAGCGCGCGAGTTTGCTGTTCACGGCGCCAACGTCGAACTCAAGGCTTGGGAAGTGATTTTGCGATGTGGCGCGCAGCCCATCGAACAATTCGGTTGTGGTGGCCCGCTGGTTCGGTTCAAACGTTTCGTCACGGCCCATGTTGACCAGCGCGTTGGGCTCTTCGGCGCCGGAGGCCACAATGCCGCGCGGACGGTGGTATTTGAACGAGCGCCCCACCAGCATCTGGTCATTGGCGAGCAATGCCGAGGCCAGCGTGTCGCCCTCAAACCCGCGCAGACGCTTGCCGTTAAAGGTAAATTCC
>JBCAZO010000574.1:0-1909 GCA_038532975.1 Pseudomonadota bacterium | reverse complement strand
CAAGGAATGGCTGGGCGGAAAGGCGGATGTCGTCATGTCCGACATGGCTGCCGCATCATCAGGCCACAAGCAGACCGACCATTTGCGCATCATCGCCCTGTGTGAAGCGGCCGCCTATTTTGCTTTTGATGTTCTCGATGAGGGCGGCACCTTCGTCGCGAAAGTCTTGGCCGGCGGAGCGGAAGGAGAGTTGCAAAAGCTGCTCAAACAACGCTTTGCCAAGGTCGCAAATATCAAACCCCCCGCATCGCGGTCTGACAGTTCGGAGAAATTCGTGGTGGCGACCGGGTTTCGAGGGGGGACCTAGAAATCCGGGTTAGTATTTGAATGACTTCTGTGCGCGTGCCAGAAACTCCAGCGCGTGCTCGTGATTCAACTCGCGGTCTTTGCGGTGAGCCATGCGTTCCGCTGTCGCTTCCGCGATTGAATTCTGCCGCAGCAACTCAAAAACCTTGTTGTGCCGTGCCTCGGTGTCTTCAACGAAATCAAACATAACGCGATAATGCCCATCCTGTGTCGATAAGACGTTAACGAAAGAAGGCGGCGATATTTCGGCGTGGGGATCTAAAGCAGCAGCGGAATAAGGCCATTTCGTGCCCGTTTTCCATCGTCGCGAGCATCACTACACCTGATGGGGGAATTTCGTGCTTGTCGACGTCTACGCAGCCCCATGACGGAATCGCGCCAGGGAAAGTGCGCCTCAGCCAAGGTCGAATTTGACCGCCACGTTTCCCGCTCTTACGCCGCGCCGACTGAGATCCCCTATTTTTGTCGACACCCGTCTCGTTCAGTTTCTGCTGACTTGTTTCGAAATCAACGGGCGACAGCATGCCGTTACACGTACGTTTGCGCTTCGGGTTGTACAACATTTCGATGGACTCGAAGACGTGCCGCCGGGCGGCTTCCCGCGTCAGATATGTCCGTCGTCTGATCCGCCCCAAGAAATTTCGCAGTTCAAGTTCGAAACTTTCTCTAAACATGTGTCCTGCCAAAAGTTGAGCAGATTGAGGGCCCATTCCTCCGGGTAGTTGAGCCCTGTGCGAATGTACCCTTCAGTTGGTTACTTGCCGGACCGCGCTCCTCGGAGCGCCGGTCTCTGTAGTTTTTCAGCTCTATTGGCCTGGCCCTCAAAAACCCAAACCAATCAACGTTGAACATCGTTGAGCGTGACGGAGCCGGTTTTTGATGAGACTATGAAGAGATCAAAACAGCGCAGTTTATGAGTTCGTCTCATATAACGCATTGATTTTAAATGGAGGCGAGTACCGGAATCGAACCGGTGTACACGGATTTGCAATCCGCTGCGTCACCACTCCGCCAACTCGCCGCCGGGTTTTGGTGCAGGCCTTGGCCTAGCTCAAAGGTTTGCGACGCGCAAGGGCAACACGTGCGAAAATGCTTTCCCAGACCGTTGCCGCATGTCCACATCTGTGGCACATCACACGCAACACTCAGATCGATGTGAGGCCGGTGCATGGTTGACTTTGCGGCAAGGCGAACAGTGATGGTCGATACGCAGGTGCGTCCTGCGGATGTCACCAAGTTCCCTATCATTGAGGCAATGCTTGCTGTTCCGCGCGAAGACTTCGTGCCGGTCGCGCTGCGCGAGGCGGCCTATTTGGGCGAAGACCTCGATCTGGGCGGCAACCGGGTCATCCTAGAACCAAGAACGCTGGCCAAGCTGTTGGATGCGCTTGATATTCAGCAAACCGAGCTGGTGCTCGATATCGGCAGTTCCTACGGGTATTCCTCAGCCGTCATCGCACGCTTGTCCGAAGCCGTAGTCGCGCTGGAAGACGACGAAGACGTGTCGCGCGAAGCGCAGGAAAGCCTGATGAGCCACGGCGCCGATAACGCTGTTGTCCATCACGGCCCGCTGGCAGAGGGCGCGGCCGAGCATGGCCCCTAT
>JBCAZO010000573.1:0-1912 GCA_038532975.1 Pseudomonadota bacterium | reverse complement strand
CTTTTGTTGTCGTAGGCGCCACGAATGTTCTGCTGGCAGACTTGGCCAATATAAAGCGACGGCCCGTCGCACCAAAGGTGCGCCGACTATAGTGGGCATGCCTCCGGCATGACGGGCCGGTCCGTCGCTGGCACGGCGGGGCTGCGCCCCTTGATTCCGTGCCTTTGGTGATGTGAGCGAATGTCTTTGAAGGCTCAAAGCCGACATCAATCCTAAAAGCTTGGGCGCGGCTATGCTTTGGAGTGGCCTCTGCGATTTTTGCACATCTGCCCTGCGCTCAGGCCCATGGCCAAAACCGGGCAATGGGCGTAATGCTTTTTTATGAGCAAAACCTTTCCCCTGGATGACGCGCATCAGTTGCCCAAATGGCGGCGGCCTGTGGCGCTGTTGTTTCTCATGGCGGCGGCGATGCCGCTGGCCTTTGCAACGTGGATGGCCCTGATCAACAACTTTATCATTGAGGCGGCAGGTTTTGACGGCTCTGATAATGGCTGGCTGCACACGGTGCGGGAAATCCCCGGATTCTTTGCCATTGGCGTTATCGCCATCATTATTTTCATGCGGGAACAGACTCTGGCGCTGGTCTCACTTATCTTGCTGGGCGTGGCCACGGCCATTACCGCGTGGTTTCCCACTATGGGCGGCATTCTGACGATCACGATGCTAAGTTCCATTGGGTTTCACTATTACGAGACGGTAAACCAGTCGCTGCAGCTTCAATGGCTGCCCAAGCACCGCGCGCCTCAGATGTTGGGCTGGCTTTTGGCGGCGGGGTCAGGGGCGACGCTGGTCGCTTATGTTCTGATCGTGCTCACGTGGGAAACGTTCGATCTGAGCTATAACACCGTCTACATGCTTGCGGGCGGCGCGACAGTGGCGATTGCGGTTTATTGCATGATCGCTTTTCCGCAATTTGAGGCCCCCAATCCGCAGGTCAAAAAGATGATCCTGCGCCGCCGCTACTGGCTTTACTATGCTCTGCAATTCATGTCCGGCGCGCGGCGGCAGATCTTTATCGTTTTCGCCGGCTTCATGATGGTCGAGAAATTCGGTTTTGACGTGCATGAGGTCACGGCGCTTTACATGATCAACCTCGTGGCCAACATGGTGTTTGCACCCTTTATGGGCCGTGCCGTGCATGTCTTTGGCGAACGCGCGACGCTGCTCTTTGAATATGCCGGTCTGGCGTTGGTCTTTTTGCTCTATGGCGGACTCTATTTCTTTGGCTGGGGCGTTTTGCTGGCGATGGTGCTTTATGTGGTGGACCATTTGCTGTTTGCGCTGGCTCTGGCGCTGAAGACCTATTTTCAGAAAATTGCCGATCCAGGAGATATTGCGCCCACAGCTGCGGTGGCCTTCACCATCAATCATATTGCGGCGGTATTTCTGCCTGCAGCTCTGGGCTATCTGTGGCTGGTGTCTCCGGCGGCGGTGTTCGTGCTGGCGGCCTGCATGGCGTCGGTGTCGTTTCTTCTGGCTTTGCTTATTCCACGCCATCCTGAACCGGGGTATGAGACGATCCTCACACGCCGCGCTCCGGCAGTGGCGGAATAAGCGCTGCATATAGGGTCTCTGCACATGCCGACATTCACCGCACTCACCACGCTTGCCGGAAAGGATAAGGCCGAAGCGCTTGGGGCGGCGATGGAAGCACTGACGCCGGAACCGACGGGGGTTGGCGTCTTTGAGCTGGAAGATGGCTCGGGTCTTTGGGAAGTGGGCGGATATTTCCAAGGCGCCCCCGATGCCGCCGGGCTGGCGTTATTGTCTGCGCTGCATGGGGCAAAGGATTTTGTCGTCTCCGAATTGCCCGAGGTGGATTGGGTGGCCAAGGTCAAGCGAGAGCTGACACCGGTCGATGCTGGACGTTTCTTTGTCTATGGCAGCCATGATGCAGATAAAGTGCCAGAAG
>JBCAZO010000572.1:0-1913 GCA_038532975.1 Pseudomonadota bacterium | reverse complement strand
TTCCGTTGGCTTGGACGAAAACAGCACCCTGCCTAACCGACAGGGTGCTGATCAGAAGTCATACTATAGGCTGATCTCAGCCCTCAAGCTCGTCGGGGATGTCGAAACCGTTTTCCTCAAACCACTTCACCGCGCCAGGGTGCCAGGGCAGGAAGGTGTTCTTGTCAAAATTCTCCGGTAGGGTCTCGACCGCGGCCTTATGAATCTCCAGCATCTGAGGGTTGTTGCTCATGACGGTGTTCACCACTTCGTAAACGAAGCTTTCCGGCAAATCGGCATGGGCAATGGCAAAATTCCACATCGACACGCTGAGCTGATCTTCTTCAAGTGACGGGTAGGTGCCCGCCGGGATCGTGAAGGTTGATACAGGCTGCGAGCCGACCACAGCTTCTTGCTCTTCAGGCGTAAAACCGAAATAGGTCACGTCAGTTTGTGCGTCCAACTGGCTGAAGGCCGGATATGGCAGGCCACCCGCCCATGTATAAACATCAATCAGGCCATCCTGAAGCTGCCCGGCAAGGTCCGCCGCGCCGCCGTTCCGGAATTCGACGTTTTTGCCCATACCTTCTAGGATGCGGGGCCAGTATGTGCCTGGCGTCCCGCCCGCAGGACCAACACCGACGACAGCGCCATCAGGAATATCCGCAAAGCTCTTTATCCCAGAGCCCGAAAGCGTCACAGCATGAAAGCCGGTTTTGTACATTGGGAAGATCGCGCGGATCTTGTCGTGCTTAAGACCAGGGGCCAAAGCGCTTTCACCATTGATCGCGTCAAAGGCAGGTCCCATCGTGACCATCGCCATGTCAAGCTCACCTGCTTGGACAAGGGCAGCGTTCTGAACCGGGCCACCAGTGACTTCTGTGCCGCCCGGGATGCCCAATGCTTCGGACACCATATTCGCCCAGCCAGCACCGTAGACAAAATATGTACCGCCCTGGCTGGCCGTTCCGACTGAGAAGCTGTCAGGCCAGTCGCTTTTGTCCTCGGCGAATGCCGCCGGTCCGGCTAAAGCAAATGCACTGGCAAGGGCAAGCGCTTTGAAGGCACCAAATTTGTGCATGATGGTCATAATGTCCTCCTGTCAGAGTAGCGCTTGAATCAGCGCCTGTTTTGATAGTCTTTGGTAACGTTGAAATATAGTTGTAGGCGTGATCGACAAGTATTGAAACCGTAAATGATCACGCAATTGTCAGGGGTGATTGCGTTCGGTGAGCTGGCTCTAAACAGCATTCTACGTGTCACGGTGCCTGTTCGTTTTCCTGTTACATGTGCCTCATATCAAGGATGGACTTATGTGATGCAGCCGGTCTTAATGGGCTCAGCTGCAATTCAAGAGGGTGGATAAAGACATGAAAATCAAATTAGTTTCTTCGGCTGTGATCGCGACGGCACTGTTGGCGCAGGGCGCTTATGCCGAGACTTTGAGGCTTTTGACCTGGGGAGGGTATGCACCGGAGGAAGTCATCGCAAAGTTTGAGGCCGAGACAGGTCATACCGTCGAAGTCACGACGTCGAACAACGAGGAAATGATTGCCAAACTGCGGGCGACAAATGGCGGCGGGTTCGATCTGGCGCAGCCAAGTCAGGACCGGATCACCAGTGCTCAGGAAGAGTTTGGCATCTACAAGCCAATTGATATGTCGCGGGTGAATGCCGAATTGTTCATCCCTTCGATGCTGAGCGCGACCGCCGGCAACACGACGTATAATGGTGAGGTCTATGGCCTGCCGCATGTCTGGGGAACCAGTGGTCTTGTGGTCAACACGGCCCAGGCCGGAGATGTGAAAGACTACACAGACCTGTGCGATGCATCTGTGTCGGGCAAGGTGTCCTACCGCCTGAAACGACCGACGCTTATCGGGTTTGCTTATTCGATGGGTCTGGATCCGTTTGCAGCCTATGCCGATACGGAG
>JBCAZO010000571.1:0-1944 GCA_038532975.1 Pseudomonadota bacterium | reverse complement strand
GGTTTTACGAACTCGCTGACACTGACAAGTTTTTCCGAAAGTTACCCAAATTCGTTCCATTTGCCGATGCATATGCGGCGCTAGCCAGTTAGCTCACCGCCGATGACCGCAAAGAGCCCAAAGACGGCATCTAGTCACCTCACCCAAGGCACGGAATCGAGGGCCGCAGGCCCGCCGTGCCAGCGACGGACCGGCCCGATGGGCCGTCGCTTTGGTTCACGTGAGCGCAACCAATATTCGTCAGACAGACTTGGCCAAGATAAATGGCAAGGAATGAAGCGATGCTGCGCCGTCCCCCGGTCCGCCGCTGGCACGGCTTTCCTCACGGTTTTCCTTCATCAGCAAAGTAGACTCAGCCCGCACCAACAAACACTTCCCCAACACACCTCCCCCAAACCCTCACACAGCGACTTGCAGCGTCGGCACTTATTGCTTAGATACCGCCCATCCGAGACCCAAAGGGCCGATCCATGGAAAATGTCATTCTGCTCATCCACCTTCTGCTGGCGCTGGCGCTGATCGCAGTTGTGCTTTTGCAACGCTCCGAAGGCGGCGGGCTTGGCATGGGCGGCGGTGGCGGCAATGTCACCACGGGCCGCGCGGCGGCGACGGCCATGGGCAAGCTGACCTGGGTCTTAGGCATCTCGATTTTCTGCACCACGCTGGTTTTGACCATTATCGCGGCGCAGAATTCCGGCGGCAGCTCGGTTCTGGACCGCATCACCGATGATGCCCCCGCCTCAAGCGGTGACAGCTCGGTGCCCGGCCTGCCATCGACGGGCGAAGGCCTGTTGCCGCCATCGCTTGACGATGACGCGCCCCTGGTGCCTCTGGCGGAATAAGCACCACAATCGGTAGACGATGCAAAAAAGACCGCAACATCATGTTGCGGTTTGCTTGCGCATATCAAACGAATCCTTTATGGGTTTAGTCCCGTGGGTTTGCGGTCTTTCCAGGACAGTTCGAGCCTCAAAAACAGCCCTGAAAACGGGCGTAATCAGGCGCTGTCAGCCAAAGACACGGGGGGTAGAGACGCCAGACCATGGCTCGTTACGTTTTTATTACAGGCGGTGTTGTCTCCTCACTGGGCAAAGGCTTGGCCTCGGCCGCTCTGGGCGCTTTGCTACAGGCCCGTGGCTTTTCCGTTCGGCTGCGCAAGCTTGATCCCTATCTCAACGTCGATCCCGGCACGATGTCGCCCTTTGAGCATGGCGAGGTGTTTGTCACCGATGACGGGGCCGAAACCGACCTCGATCTGGGGCATTACGAGCGCTTCACCGGTGTGCCCGCCCGGATGACAGATTCCGTTAGCTCAGGGCGCATCTACTCCAACGTGCTCGAACGCGAACGGCGCGGCGATTACCTTGGCAAAACCATCCAAGTGGTTCCGCATGTCACCAACGAGATCAAAGACTTCATCGGAATTGGCGATGATGAGGTCGATTTCATGCTTTGCGAAATTGGCGGCACTGTGGGCGATATCGAGGGTCTGCCGTTTTTCGAGGCCATCCGCCAGTTCAGCCATGACCGCCCGCGCGGCGAGTGTATCTTTATGCATCTCACCCTTCTGCCCTATCTGGCGGCCTCGGGTGAGTTGAAAACCAAACCTACCCAGCACTCGGTCAAGGAATTGCAGTCCATCGGGATCGCGCCCGATATTTTGGTCTGTCGCTCGGAACAACCGATTCCTGAGAAAGAACGCGAGAAAATCGCACTCTTCTGTAACGTGCGCAAAGAGTCGGTCGTCGCGGCCTATGACCTCACCTCGATCTACGAGGCCCCGCTGGCCTATCATCGAGAAGGTCTGGATCAGGCGGTGCTGGATGCGTTCAACATTTCCCCTGCCCCGCGCCCAGACCTGACCACCTGGCAGGATGTGGTGGACCGCATCCACAACACCGATGGCGCAGTCAATGTCGCCATCGTCGGCAAATACACCCAGCT
>JBCAZO010000570.1:0-1951 GCA_038532975.1 Pseudomonadota bacterium | reverse complement strand
AAATCATTGGCCAGGCTGAAACGGCTGTTTATATTCAGCTCATGATTACAGAGCTTGGGCACTTCGCACTCATCCTGGCCTTCTTTGTGGCGATCTTTCAGATGATCGTGCCGCTCGTGGGCGCGCATAATCGCTGGTCGTCCTGGATGGCCACGGCGGAACCTGCCGCAAACCTGCAATTTGGCCTGACGGCGCTCTCTTTTGCGGCGCTGACATATGCGTTTGTGACCTCGGATTTCTCGGTGCAGTTGGTGGCGCAGAACAGCCATTCTCTGAAACCGATGCTCTACAAGGTCACGGGCGTTTGGGGGAACCACGAAGGCTCGATGCTGCTCTGGGTGCTGATTGTCACGCTCTTTGGGGCCTTTGCGTCTTGGTTTGGAGGCAACCTGCCACCAACATTGAAAGCGCGTGTTTTAGCGGTTCAGGCCTCGGTTGGCGTCGCGTTTTTCGCCTTCATCCTGTTCTCATCAAACCCGTTCCTGCGCCTGCCGGTACCGCCCTTTGATGGCCAAGACCTCAACCCGCTCTTGCAGGACCCGGGCTTGGCCTTCCATCCGCCTTTCCTTTATTTGGGCTATGTCGGGCTTTCGATGACATTCTCCTTCGCGGTAGCGGCTTTGATCGAAGGTCGCGTGGATGCCGCTTGGGGACGGTGGGTGCGGCCCTACACGCTGGCGGCCTGGATTTTCCTGACCATCGGCATCGCGCTCGGCTCCTGGTGGGCTTACTACGAGCTTGGCTGGGGCGGGTTCTGGTTCTGGGATCCGGTTGAAAATGCCAGCTTCATGCCCTGGCTGATTGCTGCGGCCCTGCTGCATTCCGCTATCGTGGTGGAAAAACGCGAGTCGCTCAAAGCCTGGACGATCCTTTTGGCGATCATTGCGTTTGGGTTTTCCATGGTCGGTGCCTTTATCACGCGCTCCGGCGTCCTGACCTCAGTGCACGCCTTCGCCACAGACCCCGAACGCGGGCTGTTCCTGTTGCTCATTCTCGGCTTCTTCATGATGGTGGGACTGACGCTTTTCGCGGCGCGGGCCCATGTGATGCAGGCCAAGGGCGTGTTTGGACTGGTCAGTCGCGAATCTTTCCTTGTGGCCAACAATGTGCTCTTGGGCGTGGCGACTTTCGTGGTCTTCGTTGGCACCATCTGGCCGCTCGTGTCCGAGCTTTTCTTTGACCGCAAGCTCAGCGTTGGGGCGCCCTTCTTCAACATGGCCTTCACGCCGTTCATGATCCTGTTGGGATTGATCCTGCCGGTGGGCGCGCTGATGCCTTGGAAACGTGGTGTCCTTTCGCGTGCGATCAAACAACTAAGGGGCGCTTTTGTATTGGCCGTCGCAGTTGGCCTCTTGGTCTGGGCGATGCAGACCGAGCGCAGCGCGCTTGGCCCTGTTGGGTTGTTTCTGGCCGCCTGGTTGGTCGCCGGTGCCGCTGTTGATCTCTGGAGCCGCACAGGCCGGGGTGAAAACCGTCTTGGCCGCCTGCGCCGCCTGCCGCGTGCGGACTGGGGCAAGTCGGTGGCGCATGCGGGCTTTGGCATCACCATCGCGGGTGTCTCGGCGATGATGGCCTGGGAGAAGGAGGACATTCGCGTCGCGCAGATCGGCGAGACCTTTGACTTCGCGGGCTATGAGGTCACGCTTGCCGATGTAAAAGAGGTGGAAGGGCCCAACTACCTTTCGACTACCGCTGTTATCGACGTGACGCGGAATGGACAGCAGATTTCGTCACTCAAGCCGGAAAAACGCATCTACCCTGTGGCGGCGATGCCGACCTCTGAGGCGGCCATCGACAACGGGTTCCTGCGCGACATCTATGTTGTGATTGGCGACCCGCAGGTGAATGGCGGCTGGGCTGTGCGCAGCTATTACAAACCGCTGGCCAACTGGATCTGGGGCGGTTCGATCCTGATGGCTCTGGGCGGAGCCTTGTCGCTGAGCGACAGGCG
>JBCAZO010000569.1:0-1955 GCA_038532975.1 Pseudomonadota bacterium | reverse complement strand
CAATAGCACCAGCGATCAGCATCAGCCACGCCAGCGTGGCCGCGGCCCCTTTGCGCTCGTCTGAGACCGCCGTGGCCAGAAGTGCGAGGAAAGACGTGCCAGCGGCACCAATGCCAAACCCAATAAGCGCATAAGCGATAATCCAGATGCTGATGGCCACTGCCGTGCTCGGCCCATAGGCGATGGCCCACCCGGTCATGACAAGCCCGAGACCAACAACGGCCACCCCGCCAAGGATGAACGGCGTGCGCCCGCCCTTGGCGTCCGAGCGATGCCCCCAGACCGGGCGCGAGAGCTGCACGGCATAGTGCAAGGCCACTAGAAAGCCGGGAAGCAGCGCAGGAAGCGCCAGTTCGACCGTCATCAGGCGGTTAAAGAGGTTCACGGGTAAGGCCGATAGCCCGCCAATCGCGGCATTGGCCAGGCACAGGCGCAAGATCCCACCCCAGCCCAGCATCACACCAGCCCCCGGATTGCGAAGGCGGCGATCATCATGCCGCTGACATAAAGCGTGACGCCGGTGCCGTTGTACCACGGTGCCCTGCCCTTGGGATCGCTCAGCAGCACGCGCATGGCAAGGATTTGCGCAATAAGGACAGCCGCGATAGCCAGAGCGTGCCAGACCTGCCCCCATGCAAAGAGAAGCATGATCACGCCAATCTGTGGCAGCGCCATAACCCAACAGGCCACGCGCGCTGCGCGCTCTGGCCCCAAGGTGACAGGTAGTGAGTTTACGCCTGTCTGACGATCCCCCTCCAAAGCCTTGAAATCATTGAGCGTCATGATGCCATGCGCGCCGATGGCATAGAGCAAGGCGACGACGACAATCTGCCACGACGGCGCACCCGCCGAGAGAACGGCAGCCCCGGTGAACCACGGCAGGCCTTCGTAACACAGCCCCACAAGCCCCGGCCCCCAGATACCTGACCGCTTAAGCCGCACAGGTTCCGCCGAATAGGCCCAGGCCGCCAGCACGCCAAAAATCGTTGCGCCAAAGCCCCATGGCCCCAGCGTGTATCCCAGCGCCAGCGCCAGCGCGCTCATCACAAGTGCAATCCAAAGCCCCCAGCGCCCTGGAATAGCCCCGGACGGGATCGGGCGGTAAGGCTCGTTAATGGCGTCCACATGCCGGTCGCACCAGTCATTGGCCGCCTGGCTCATCCCGCAGACCACAGGCCCAGCCAACACCATACCGATCAGCACCAGCCACGGCGCTGACAAAACCGGCGTGCCGGAAGAGACGACGCCACAAAGATAGGCCCAGATCGGCGGAAACCACGTGATCGGCTTGATCAACGTCAGCATCGCACGGGGCTGTGGCAATCGACGCCCATTGTGTAGATTCACTGAGACACCCATAGTGTCAATTAAACCTTACATTCTGGATTCGGGAAAGGGCTTTTTTGTAGCAGAGCCAGGAGTGGCAATGGATTTCATCGCCGAGCAGACAAGCAGCTTTAGGGCAAACCAGATTTACATGAAGTGAACATGAAATATGCCTGATATATCAGGATAAATCATCACCTTCACTTTTCATGATTCCATGTTTGCGCAGCTTCACATATAGGCTCTGCCGGGACAGGCCGAGCATTTCTGCCGCCGCAACACGGTTATTGCCCGTCAATTGCACCGCTGTCTCAATGCACAGCTTCTCCACCACATCGGATGTGGCTGAGACAAGTTCCTTCAAAGAGGCCGTACCAACCAGGTCCATGACATTTTTCATGGCGTCCTCGCTGACCGCACCAGCCGTCGCATCCCCGTCACCCAGCTCACTGGGCACAACACTGCGAATGACAAAGCCAAATCCGAAATCGCCACCCTGATGCTCCAAGCGCGAGGCAGAAATGTCCACGCTTGTCCGTGTGCCTGCGACGCTGGTGATCTTGGTAGCGTAGTTGCTGAGCCGCCCCTTCTTGAGAGCCGCCTCCAATATGATCTTCAGATCCACAGAT
>JBCAZO010000568.1:0-1967 GCA_038532975.1 Pseudomonadota bacterium | reverse complement strand
ACTGTGGATAGAGCCCAGAAAGAGAAAGTGGTCGAGGAACTCGGCCAGATCTTCGAAAGCTCTGGCGTCGTCGTGGTAGCCCACTACGCAGGCCTTACAGTTACCGAAATGCAGGATCTTCGTGCCCGCGCCCGCGAGGCCGATGCATCCGTACGCGTTGCCAAAAACAGGCTCGCCAAGATTGCCCTTGATGGAAAGCCATGCGCCAGCATTGCTGACTATCTGTCGGGCATGACTGTTCTGACCTTTTCGGAAGACCCTGTGGCTGCGGCCAAGGTTGCCGAAGGGTTCGCCAAGGATAACAAGAAGTTTGAGATCCTCGGCGGAGCTATGGGTGAGAACGCTTTGGACCCAAAGGGCGTCGAAGCCGTGTCGAAAATGCCGTCGCGCGAGGAGCTTATTGCCTCCATCGTGGGCTGCATCGGCGCACCTGCTTCGAACATCGCCGGGGCCATTGGCGCACCTGCTTCGAACATCGCGAGCATTCTGTCATCCGTCGAGGAAAAGGCAGAAGCGGCATAACGGAACTGGAAAAGGTCTGACGTGGACTTGCAAGTCTGACGTTGGAACACATCTAAGAGAACGGAAAAGAGCTAGATATGGCTGATCTGAAAAAACTCGCTGAAGAGATCGTTGGTCTGACGCTTCTCGAAGCACAAGAACTGAAAACCATTCTGAAAGACGAATACGGCATCGAGCCCGCCGCTGGCGGCGCTGTGATGGTTGCCGGTGCAGCAGGCGGTGACGCCGGTGGCGCAGGCGGCGGTGAAGAGCAAACCGAATTTGACGTGATCCTGAAATCGGCCGGTGCGTCGAAGATCAACGTCATCAAAGAGGTGCGCGCGATCACTGGTCTTGGTCTTAAAGAAGCCAAGGATCTTGTTGAGGCCGGCGGCAAAGCTGTCAAAGAAGGCGTCGACAAAGCCGAAGCAGACGACATCAAAGGCAAGCTGGAAGCAGCTGGCGCTGAGGTTGAACTCAAGTAATCCGTGGGTTTGCACCCACCCAAAAGTCATGTGCTTTGGGTGGTGTAACCTTCGTATTGCGACATGAATTTTGGCTGGACCCGGCAAAATACGGGTCCAGCCGAACCTGTCTCAGAGAGGCCCTGTTTAGCGGGGCTTTTCTCAGGCGAGGTTCAACGATCGGGTGGCCCCTTGTGGGATGGGGGCCAAGAATGGATCGTACCCGCTGTCTCTGATGGACGTGCCGCTGGGCCCCGACAGCGCGCATGACCAGTGAGAAATGAAAGGTGACCCGTCACATGACGCAGAGCTTCCTTGGCCAAAAACGTCTTCGTAAATATTACGGCAAAATCCGCGAAGTGCTGGAAATGCCGAACCTCATTGAGGTGCAGAAATCTAGCTATGACCTGTTCCTGAAATCAGGCGACCAAGAGACCCCCACCGATGGTGAGGGGATCAAAGGCGTGTTCCAGTCGGTCTTTCCGATCAAGGATTTCAACGAAACAGCTGTGCTGGAATTCGTCGATTACGATCTGGAAAAACCAAAATACGACGTCGAAGAGTGTATGCAGCGCGATATGACCTACAGCGCGCCGCTGAAGGTCACGCTGCGGCTTATTGTGTTTGATGTTGACGAAGACACAGGCGCGAAGTCCGTCAAAGACATCAAGGAACAGGACGTGTTCATGGGTGATATGCCCTTGATGACCCCCAACGGGACGTTTGTTGTCAACGGCACTGAGCGCGTGATCGTGAGCCAGATGCACCGCTCGCCCGGTGTGTTCTTTGATCATGACAAGGGCAAAACCCATGCCTCGGGCAAGCTTCTCTTTGCCTGCCGCATCATTCCCTATCGCGGCTCGTGGCGTGACTTTCTTGCCGGCTTCGGCAATCACTTTGCCGGATTTGGCGTCCACAAGGTCATAAGTCGGACGCGTACCCCGCACGCGTTCCGGGAAGAACTTGGTCACCCAGCCAGCGACAGACTTGCCTTTCTTCTTC
>JBCAZO010000567.1:0-1969 GCA_038532975.1 Pseudomonadota bacterium | reverse complement strand
CACATCCGGGCCGGCACTTGGGAAGAGCTCTTGCGGTGTCAGAAACGGCCCATAGAGGTCGAGGACACGCCAAACTTCGATTGCTCCGATCCGGCACAACATGGGTCTTCTCCAGTGTTGGAAAGTGTTGGTGTCAATCTGCCCCGCTGCCAGAAAAATGTCGAGCATCAGCCAATCATATCCGCCACACGTTCGGCCCAACGGTCATAGATCACTGGTCCGGGATGAAACCCGTCCTCAGCCATCAGATTTGTGTCCATTGGAAAGTCGAACGGCACGTAGTTCACAGCATCATGAGCCTCGGCAATGCTGCGCAAGTCATTGTCAAACAGAGTCGCCCGTCGACCCAAAGCCGTCCGCAGCGGCGCCGGCAAAAGCGGAAACTCACCCAACGGCGGCACAGCTGTGGCATAGACCGCACGCAAGCCAAAGCGCGTCTGCAACAGCGTGATCAGGTCTTTGTAATTCTTCTGCCAACGGCTGCGCGACATGCCATTTTTGGAATCGTTCACACCCAACGCAATGACCGCGATGTCGAACTGGGCTTCGGGCTCTGCCTTAAGGCTCTGCAACACCGTTGTCGTGGTCGCCCCGCATCTTGCGGCCAGTCGCCATCTCACTTGATGGCGCTGCGCCGGACGCGCCACCAACCGCCCTGTCAGCGCGTCTTCTTGATGTGCCACACCAACCCCCGCGGCCGAGCTGTCACCCAAGACTAAAAGCCGCAAGCCTGGACCGTTTCCCGCAACACCCTCCCGCGGCCCGGCCGCCTCCTGCAATCGTGCGGCGCGAAACCGGACCCAGGCCACCTGAGGGATCAGGATCGGAGCCAGTGCGAGCGTCAAAGCCAGATCGCGCATCAGGCCCGACCCTTTCGCGTTTTAAGCCCGGCCTCGCTCAGCGCATAAACACCCCGCGCCACACGATAAAACCAGCCGGAATGATTGTCCGCCATGATACGTGTGGCCCGCGTGACGCCAGTTTCCCGTGCAATCTCAGCCCCCGAACACGGACCATTTTGTGCAAGGTAAGTCGCACATTTCTCTGTGTCCTGCTTATAGGCTGTCTGAACCTGGCCGCGCGTGCCACCAAGGTTCGGATCACCTTCGCGCGTGGTGAACTCTTTTATCACACGGACACGCTTCACCCTGGACTTGCGCGGCTTGAAAGGGGCGGGCTCGCAATGCACCTGTAACAAACCGCGATCGACCTGCACGCTCAGCACTCCCAACCCCAGACGCCTGCACAGCCCCACATTCCCCTTGAACGTGCGCCAGCCCGCCTTGCCTTTCCAGCGCGGCACGGCGACATAGACAAGATCAGTCACCGCCTGCCGCGCCACGGCCTGTTGCAAAAGCGTCAGGGAAAACCCGGTTTTCAACTCGACAATCACCGCGTCCTGCGCTGCTTTCATACCAACGACATCCGCCGCGCCCACTTCGGATTTTACCTCATATCCCTGACCTTCGAGCCATGCTTTGACGGGGGGATAGAGATCAGTTTCACGCAAACGAGACATGCGTGCAATTTGGCCGCAGCCGGAGTGGGTGACAAGCCCTCAAAGCAAGCCTATAAGGCGCGCAAATTCTTTCATTAAGGTACAGGACACGTCCATGACCACGCTCGTATTTGGCCATAAATCTCCCGACACAGACAGCACCGGATCCCCCATCCTCTGGGCTTGGTATCTCAACGAAGTCAAAGGCGGCGACGCCGAAGCGGTCCTCTTGGGCGAACCAAACACCGAAGCTGCCTTTATGCTTGAAAAGTGGAACCTGCCGAAACCGCGCATCATCGAGGATGTGGCCGATGACCAGCTCTGCGTGATTGTGGACACCAACAACCCTGCCGAGCTTCCGGCCAATATCAATGGCGCTGATGTGCAGGCCATCATCGACCATCACAAGCTGGTCGGTGGCCTTGAGACCAAAGGCCCCATCGACATCACTGTGCGCCCGCTGGCCTGTAC
>JBCAZO010000566.1:0-1973 GCA_038532975.1 Pseudomonadota bacterium | reverse complement strand
GTACCGAAAATCGAAACCATTGAACCGATCGGCGCGTTGAAAAAATTGCGGTGGCTTTGCTATCGCGGCGGGATGTGGAATGCGAACCATGCCGATACACTCGAACACCTCGCGAGCCTGTCAAATCTGGAAGCTCTGGTCTTGCATAACCTCAAGGTCAGTAAAGGCGGCTTGAAGCCGCTTGCTGCGCTTAAGTCGCTTGCTTTTCTTGCTCTATCTAACCAGTTCGAAACCGAAGACTATGCTTATTTATCCGTCCATATGTCCGAGACGAAATGCGCGCAATTCGCGGCGTATCAACAACTCAACGCCAGCAAATACGGTGACATCATGGTCACTGGAAAACGCAAACCTTTTCTGAAGTCGCGTGACCCCAAGGATCAGGTGCGCCTGCAAAAGTTTGTGACTGCCTTCAATAAACTACAGGAGAGGTTTCGCACCACATGAGCGCGCCATTACGCTTCGCGTTAGGCACTCAATAGCGGACATTGTTTTATCTCTGCTAAAGGCAGCTTTGTACGCAAAGCAGGCGTTCGTGCTGGGTGCAGCGAAGGTCTGCTTCCCGCCCCTAGTGAGTGGTTGTGACCAGGGTTTCTCAGAATCATCCACATTCAGTCTTAGGCCGAACTTACGTTTGTGGGCGGCAATCCCTAGATAGATCATGAGATATGTTTGTTGTTTCTTCCTGTCAGTATTGACCTTGGAAAACCAATGAAATAACAGGTTCCAGTGAGTTGCGGGCGTTGTGTAATGGTAAGACCCTTGCCTTCCAAGCAAGAGATACGGGTTCGATTCCCGTCGCCCGCTCCAAAAAATTTTTTCCGACACGATGCCGACAAAAAATACATCAAGCTACTTCTAAGGTATTGAAGTAAAAATGTAGATTACGATTTGCATACGTGCCTTCCAAGCTGATGACGCGGGTTCGATTCCCGCCGCCCGCTCCAATCTTCTTTCATGCTTGAAAATAACGCGCTTGAGGCGCGGAATACTGCATTGAGCGTTTGCAGTGATCTGTGGCGCTGCGTAAGTCTTATCGTGTGGTTGGCGAGGGGCAAGGCATGGCGAGAAAGATCGAGCTGACGGGTGACGCGCCTTTGGGGCGGCCGTATTGGTGGGAAGAGGCCGAGCCAAAGGCTACCGATGATGAGTTGCCTGACACAGCGGATGTTTTGGTGATTGGCGCAGGATACACGGGCCTCTCGGCGGCGATTGCGGCGCATGACAGCGGGGCGCGTGTCGTTGTGGTTGAGGCTGGCATCCCGGGTGAAGGGGCGTCATCGCGCAATGGCGGGATGGTGGGCGCGCATCCTCGGCTAAGCTGGGACAAGCTGGCGTCCAGTTTTGGCCGCGATGTGGCCGATGGTGTCTTTGCCGAAGCATCATCTGCGTTGGGGTGGGCCCGCGCGTTCATGGAAGACGAGAACATCGCCTGTGACTTTCAGCAGACAGGCCGTATTCAACTGGCCTGGACCGGGTCACACTATGCCGGCCAACAGCAGCTGGCGGAGAGTGTGAGTGCCAAGAGTAGCGTTGAGGTGGCGCTTGTGCCGCGCGAAAATCTCGGGCGCGAGATTGAAACCGGGTGCTATCAGGGGGGGCTTTTATTCCCCGAGCATGGCGGACTGCACCCGGCAAAATACCATGCCGGGATGCTGGCGGCGGTTCAAAGGCGCAACACTCCTGTGGTGAGCCATGCCCGTGTCGAGCGCCTTGCGCGCGAAGGCACGCGCCATCGCGCCGTGACACCCAAAGGACAGATCACCGCCGACAAGCTGGTGCTGGCCACGAACGGCTACACCACGCGGCCTTTTCGGTGGCATGTGGCGCGGGTGTTTCCATTGCCGTCCTATCTCATTGCGACCGAAGAATTGCCGGTCAATTTGATCGGGCATTTGGCACCGGGGCGGCGGATGATGGTCGAAACCCGCGCGCGGCACATGCCACCGAAAAGGCCGCGTGGTGTAGCCGTT
>JBCAZO010000565.1:0-1974 GCA_038532975.1 Pseudomonadota bacterium | reverse complement strand
ATGTTGATTACGGAATACACTTATGTATGTCTACGGCATGGAGACACATTCCCTGACATCTGAAGATTGGCTAAACCTCGCCTTGGTGGAGTTGAAAGGCCATGGTTACAACGCCTTAAAGGCCCAACCTCTGGCTAAGAAGCTCGGTGTGACCCGTGGCAGTTTCTATTATCACTTCGAAAGCCTTGAGACGTTTCATGCGGCCGTCATTGGGCATTGGTCCCAGAACACCAGTGGTCAGATTGCACAGGCCGCGCAGGAGGTAAGCGATCCTCGCGCAGCATTGGACGATTTGCTTCAAAAGACACTTTGCTCAGGCGAAGTACTGGAGCGTGCCATAAGGTCTTGGTCGACCGTCGACCTTGCGGTCGCGGATGCAGTTGAGCAAGTTGATGAGGAACGGATCGGGGTTGCCGAAGGTCTTTTAATAAAAGCTGGGGTGGAGGGACGTACCGCGAAGGCACGCGCCAAACTCCTCTATTGGGCGGCGATCGGACGATTGATGCTTCCGTTTCCCACGAACAATCGGCTTTCGCCGGCCGAAATATCGGATTTCGCCAAGCTCATGTTTCAAGATTGAGGCCTGCGAAACGTGCAGATGGGTTGCAACCTGCAAGGTTAGGCCTGAGACCTGCGAATTGAGATGTTACACGGATCTAAAAAAGTGTTCTGGATCACCTTCATCGAGGCCGCTGACTTCACCGCAATAGCGCCATCCCGCCTTTGAAAGCAGTCTGCGCATCGGTTCGTTCGAGCGATTGGTGGATGTCCAAACCTCTGGGAATGTGTCGGAAGAGTGCAAAAGCAATTCAGTCCCAAAGCCTTGCCTCGACGCAACGGGAGCGACGATCAGCAAAGAAATGAAAGGTTTTCCGAAGAAGTAGCCGTGATCAAGGCAGCTGAAAGCTTGGACGCCGCCTTCTGTTACAACGATGCTAAGACCGCCGCGTTCGGCTACTGAAGTGATGTAATCAGACCGTTCGTTCGTTCCAATGTGGGCTTTATCTATCGCGACGGCTTTGGCGATGTCACCAGGCGCGCGTGCAGTCCTGATCTCCAAAGGGGCCTCCTTCAAAATGACATTGCTTCAAGGCTAATCCGGCTCATGTAGATGTCAGCTTTACCCGGCAAGTTCAGCTCCATCGCCGACGCCGTCAAAATCGGTGTCGACCCGTGGCACTTCGTTTGTCTGGTTTCCATCGAGGCCGACTTCGGACGCAAATACCAGCAGGGTTTGAAAGGCACCGCCGTCGATGCTGTAGGACACGATCACGGAGCTGCCCGTATCCCAGCCCTGGTTTGGCCGTCGTCATCTCAGGCGAACGCGCCGGCAAGAGACAGGTTTTCAAAGGACGCCATGTCAATGCCCGACCACGTCAATTCGATTGTATCGACAACACTCGGCAGCGCGCCGTTTGTGTCTTCGGCACTGTAAAACCTAGAGGTGATGAGGTTGCCTAACCCATCGAGAAACTCGATCCGCGCAGGAAGAATAGTGTGCCCGGTTACAACCCCAAAAACCAGTCGCCGTTTGCAACGTCCAAGAGCGGATCCGACGTGCATGCGGTGTAGCGGATGCGGTTTCCATCAGTAAGAAAGTCTTCGGTAAAATGATGGTCATCCCCCCAGTCCCCAGTGTTGATTTGTACACAGACCAGATTGGTAGGCGCCCTTTTGGGTTCACAGTTCGACGACAGAAGCGTGAAGATCATGCGACAGCGACCACTGCAACAAACGGAACCGTACTGTTCTCACCACCGCCGTCGGAGTTGGGGCGGCATCCGACAGCCAGAGCCGCCCCGTGCGGATGAGACGGCCCGAAGCAGCCATTGGTTTCATTCTTCCAATTCTGCAGTTGAGCCTGGTTGTTGCCATTCGCTGCAGGTGCGAAATCAGCGGATTATCGGACTCGCAGTCTGCGGACAAAGTTACCGTTTGCGAATCCAAAACTAACGGCTGCTTTACTCGTGTAGG
>JBCAZO010000564.1:0-1975 GCA_038532975.1 Pseudomonadota bacterium | reverse complement strand
GGTATCGCGGATCTTTATCCTTTTCCGAATACCCTGGTCGGGTTGCGCGTGCGGGGGGAGCAGCTGATCGAGTGGCTGGAGCGTGCGGTGTCCTGTTTTTGCCAAGTCTATTCGGAGCAAAACCGGCAACCTTTGTGGAACCCAGATTTTGTCGGAAATACGTTCGACACTGTTTGCGGCCTGCGCTATGCCATCAACCTGGCGCAGCCTGCGCGCTATGACAAAACCGGTGCTTTGATCAATCCCAACGCTCATCGCATCAACAACTTGCGCCACCAGGGGCAGCCAATCAAAGACACGGATGAATTTGTTCTGGCACTCAAGAGCTTTCGTGCTTTCAGCTCTGGTATGTTTGCTGTCCCGGAGGCGGCTGATTTAATCTATCGGGGGCAAACACCCATCCGTGATTTACTCATCGGCTACATTCGCCAAAATGGATGCGAAAACGTTGTTCCGTCACATCCTTCATGGGCGTTTCAACCTGTCGAGAACGCCTCGGTTGTTTTAGAAACAGGGCCGGGTGTCATGGCTTACATGAATGACATCGAAGACATATCCGGTAAGGTTATTGACCAAACTGACCGCGGATTTATGCGTTTGGAAATCCCTCTGAAATAGGTGTCGAACCTACATTGTCTCAAGGCAATGACGCCGAAATGCGCGTTTCAGCATATCAAGCTCTTCGCGCAGAAGCGTCACCTCGGCCCGGATATCATAGCTGAGCGCGTCGCCGGACATCAGGGCGAAACTGCCCAACGTCTCATCCGTGGCTGCATCAGAGATCACAAAGGTCTGGACACCATCTGCAATCCGATCCACGGGGATTGGCACACGCAAAGTCCATACTGCCTCTTCCTTGTTCTGCTGCAGCTGGATATTGGGCAGAGGTTCCTGCAGATGCGTCACGACAATCTCGGGCACAGCTGTCTCGGCCCCTTCACTGGTCAATGCCCCTTCCCAGACCCCTTCAAAGAGCCGCGTTTTGGTCAATGTCCATGCCGTCATGCCATGCTCCTGTGTCTAGAATTCTGCCCGTGGGCGTCGGCTGAACGTCAGATCCCGCAGAATCACCTGGCTCATCTGCGGGTTTTCGAAAACCAGGTCGATCCATCCACGTTCGATCCGCTTTTCATTCAGCTTGGTGTAGGCCAGGTCAAACTCGACCATGATCTCTTCTTCATGCAACGGCAGTTCTCGCACGATCTGTTCGGTGTTGGGTCCGTGTTTGACGTTGAGTCGGGCAAAGATCTCCAACGGTTTTTCCATCTCGACAATCGTATCCATACGAATGAGGTGTCGACGTTGCAGGCCCACAACGGCCTCATCAGGCAAATCCAGCACCAGTGAGAGAAAAGAGCCATCAAAGCTGAATACATCCATGCGCAGGCCAAAGGGCGCGAGATCGGCCTCACGTGTATTGCGCAACTGTCTCAGGGTGAGTTCCGAATGCTGGCAGTCATGAAACAGCGTCAGCTCATCGCCAAGCTGCGTCTTGCTTTGCACCGAAGATCGACCGGGTACGGCCAGAGGCTCGCGCCACACAGCAGGCCGCCAGGACCAGTCTGTGCCATGCGGCTTGGGGAATGTGTTGGAGCCGATCATCGGCAGCGCAAGCCGCTGATCCGCTTGCGAAATAAATTCGTTGAGGTAGTACCGAAGTTTCTGCGCCCGTGCCCGCTCGCGGCGCAGCTCAGACAAACGCAGAGCAGGGGCCCTGGCTGCCGTGTTGCGCCATTTCTGCACGCCGCCCCGCGCCGCGACCCAATCCACAAGCGAACGTTTCATCGGTTGTTTGCCCGATCCATTTGTTTCGAGACCGCTCTAAAATGCCCCACGTCCCTTTGCATAGCATTAACCCGGATTTGGAAACAATCCATTCCGGGCTAACGCATGCGCTGCGATGGGCGCGCGACCTACAGATCCGCGTAAACGTGCCGCTCGGCTTCGGCGCCGGGATGTGTCACCGCGCCTTTGT
>JBCAZO010000563.1:0-1985 GCA_038532975.1 Pseudomonadota bacterium | reverse complement strand
TAATTTGCATCGTCCGTCGTGTAATCAAGCAGCCCTAAAAGCCGCGTCATACGCATCAACTGACCCGGCCTGGCGCGTGATCCGAGAAATTCGATCAAACTCGCATCGCGCACCCGTTTCATGCGGATGTGTGTCTCGGCGCCGCTCTTTGTAACCTTCAGGAGCTTTGACCGCTGGTCTCCGGGGTTGGCCACACGCGTTATGAAACCCTCTTTTTCCATGCGGTCCAGTAAACGCGAGACACCGTATTGTGGCATCAAGAGTGCAGCCTCCAGTGCCTTGGCCGTGAGCTGTGTCTCACTTTCAACCAGCACGTTAAGCGCATCAAAAACATCAAGACCAGGAAGGTTCGCAGACTTGAGCGCGCCCTCTAGTGCGCCCCGTGTCCGAGTGTATCCCCGAGATAGGGCACCCCACATCGCTTCTTGTTGAGGCAAGTTGCTCATGACCTTAGCCTATATGCAGTTGCATGGTCATACAAGGCCCGTGATCTACGCAAAAACTGCGCAAAATCATAGCACTGCACTGCACGCAAGGGGATCAAAACGAACCGCATTGGAACAGATGAAACAGGAGTTATCCATGCACCGATCCGCCGGGCTTCGCTTTATCATCGTGGGGTTATTGGTCTTGCTTATGACCATCCCCGTCTTCTTTGTGGGCGCCATCATCGACAGCCGCGCTGACTACAACCGCCAGACCATAAGCTCGGTCGGCCATGAATGGGGCGGGGCGCAAAAGTTGTCCGGTCCTGTGCTAATCATCCCTGTGGAAGAGACAGTCACCCTTCGCGAAAAGAGTGAGGTCATTGATCCGCTGACCGGCGAACAAAAGCTCGACGCCAAAGACAGGCCTGTCTTTCAGTTTAAGACTGTGACCAAGACCCTGCGCCGTGCGCCGGTTTATATCCTGCCGGATCAGCTCGATATCGAGATCGAAAAGACCACACAGGAACGCAGCAGGGGCATTTTTACCGTGCCCGTCTACACCTCAAAATCCGACATGGCCTTTGATTTCCCCGCGGAAGATGCCGAGAGCGTTCTGCGCGGCGAAGAGGTGCTTTTATGGGACAAAGCCGAACTGCGCATCAATGTCAGCTCCAACCGCGCCTTGCGTGGTGAAACGCGGCTTTTGGCGGATGGGCGCAGCTTGGCGATGGAGCCCGCGGCGAGTGACAACCGTTGGGTTGGCGGTGTACGGGCAGCAACGGGAGACCCAAGGACAATCAAGGCCTATACGCTCAAGCTTGGATTCAACGGAGCAGAGGCCGTGTCATTTGCGCCAGTTGGTCGTGAAACACGCGTGGTCATGCGATCGGACTGGCCGCATCCCGAATTTCAAGGTGCGTTTCTCCCAGACACGCGCGAGATCACAGACACCGGCTTCACCGCTGAATGGGTGATTCCGCATCTGGCGCGCGCCTTGCCCCAGATTAGCCGGGAAGATCAGGATGAGCTCGCCCGCAACGAGACCAGTTTCGGCGTCGGTCTCTATCGTCCCAATGACTTCTACCAAAAGGCCTACCGTGCGGCGCGCTACGGTGTGCTGTTTATCGGGCTGACTTTCCTTACGATTTACCTTGTCGAGGGTCAGACCAAACGCCCGACGCATCCGGTGCAGTACATTCTGATCGGTTTGGCGCAATCGACATTCTTTCTGCTGATGCTGGCACTTTCCGAGCAGGTCGGCTTTGCCATGGCCTATCTCATCGCCGGGGGCGCAACCGTGGGGTTGGTGACTGCATTTGCCGCAGCCGCACTCAAATTGGGCAAGAGGACGCTAGTGGTCGCTGTCTTGCTCGCCGTGCTCTACGGCGTACTCTACCTCATCCTGCGCAGTGCAGACTATGCGCTTCTGGCGGGATCCATTCTGCTCTTTGCGGCTATCGCTGGCACCATGTTCGCAACCCGCAATGAAAATTGGTATGGCGAGCCACGCGATGGCCAGCGTCGCGGCTGGTTCCGCAGGGCAGAGCCGAACACACC
>JBCAZO010000562.1:0-1998 GCA_038532975.1 Pseudomonadota bacterium | reverse complement strand
ATACCTAGTTGAACTCTGTGGAGGACCCGATGATCAGACCGCTTCTTATTGCAGCTCTTCTTTTGCCAACCGCCGCCTTTGCCAAGGACGGTGACCGCAAACAAACCAAACCCAAACCGACACAAACCACACAGCACTGCACCGGCGGCCAGATCTGGGACAAAAGGACCAGGGCCTGTGTAACCGTCAAAAGCGATTTGCTGGATGACGACACGCTCTATGGTGCCGTGCGCGAGTTTGCCTATGCCGGGCAGCTCGACAATGCACAATCAGCGCTCAAGGCAATGAGTGATCAGAGCGAGGACCGCGTGCTGACGTATTGGGGTTTTACCACCCGCAAAAAAGGCGACATGGACGGTGGGATGAAATTCTACCGTCAGGCACTGGCGCAGAACCCGGCCAACATCACAGCACGATCCTATATGGGGCAGGCTCTGGTGCAGCAGGGCAAGGTTGATGAGGCCAAGGCCGAGCTTCAGGCCATTCGTGACTATAATGGTGCGGGCACCTGGGCAGAAATCTCCCTCGCGAACGCAATTACCAGCGGCGCAAGCTACAACTACTGATCATAAAGCCCTAATCTTAGGTGATTTTTTACCTTTGCTTAGGGCTTTCTTTCCGCCTTGTCCCTATTGTGTGTCAAATTGAACAAATAGGGAACATTATGGGTGATCACACACTTGCACGGCTGTCTGCACCGGCTCCGGTCGGGGCACGTCTTTCGCGACGGCAAAAGGCGGCGATCATTGTTCGGTTTCTTTTGAATGAAGGGGCCGATATTTCGCTTTCGGCTCTTCCCGAAGAAATGCAGGCGCAGCTGACCACGCAAATGGGCACGATGCGGTATGTGGACCGCAGCACACTTGCCGATGTCGTGGCCGAATTCGCCGGTGAGCTTGAGGCAATGGGTCTGACCTTTCCCAAGGGGGTGGCCGGTGCCCTGACCGCCCTTGACGGGCGGATCAGCCCGCAAACCGCCGCACGGCTGAAAAAAGAGGCGGGTGTGCGTCAGTTTGGCGATCCATGGGAACAGGTGCGTAATGCAGATACCGAGGCGCTTTTGGAAATCATACAGACCGAGAGTGTAGAGGTTTCCGCCGTGCTTCTGTCAAAACTGGACGTGATGCGCGCCGCCGAATTGATGGGGGATTTGCCGGGACAAACGGCGCGGCGCGTGGCGTTGGCCATGTCTCAGACCGGGGCGGTGACACCGGATGCCGTGGACCGGATCGGGCTGTCGCTGGCCGCGCAACTGCATAATGTGCCGGAAACCGCGTTTGACGAGGGACCAGTTGAACGCGTGGGAGCCATTCTGAACTACGCGACCTCGCTCACCCGCGACGATGTTTTGACGGGCCTGGATGAAGAGGATGAGGGGTTTGCCGCCCTTGTGCGCAAGGCAATCTTTACATTTGCCAACATCCCGGAACGCCTCAGCCCCATTGATGTGCCCAAAGTCACTCGCGATGTGGATCAGGCAATTCTTGTGATGGCGCTTGCCGCAGCCGCAAAGGGCGAAGACACGCGTCCGGCTGCGGAATTTATTCTTGAGAACCTGTCGAAACGCATGGCCGAAGCAATGCGTGAAGAAACGGGAGAACAGGGCGCGATCAAGCAAAAGGATGGCGAGGCGGCGATGACGCAAGTGATTAACGCCATTCGGCTGCTGGAAGCCAATGGGGAAATCACCCTGGAAACACCTGACGAGGATGAACAGGACGACGCGGCCTAGCTTATGGCAGGTGGCAGATATGCGTCAGGTCACTTCAAACAGGAAACATTTGTCCCGGCGGATCATCAGCCAGAGAGGTGTGCCTTGCTTGGGCAAGAACACAGCAGGCACCGTCACCTTGAAGATCGATTGGTCATGCTCCATCCGAAATTCGACAAGGCTTTCTGATCCCATAAACCGCGCGCGTTCCACCACGCCGCGCACAGCAGTACCATCACTGATCGTGGGGGATGGCCCCACACCATTGCGATCAAAATCAATTTTCA